>JBDSLN010000092.1:0-3565 GCA_039916365.1 Vicinamibacteria bacterium | reverse complement strand
GCCTTTGGCGAAGACGTCTGGGACCATCGCGCCCGGTTGCTTGGCCGTGCTGCCTATGTGCCCGAGACCTGCGACGCGCCCGGACAACTTCGAGTGCGCGACATCGCCGCCTTCCACCAGTCCATGTACCCGACCTGGGACGAGGGCTCCGTTCGCCGACGCCTGGACCGCTTCGGAGTCCCCCTGACCGCCACCATTTCCACACTCTCGAAGGGGCAAAAGGCGCTTTTCACTCTGGCCCTGGCCCTTGGCAGCAAGCCCGAACTGTTAGTGCTCGACGACCCGACCCTGGGCCTTGATGTCGTCGCTCGGAACGACTTCTTCTCCGACTTCATCGGAGAGCTGGCCGACCGCGGGACCACGGTGATCCTGACTACCCACGATCTTGCCGGTGTTGAAGGCATCGCCGATCGCGTGGGGATCCTTCAGGGGTCGCGTCTCGCCCTCGACGAGGATGTGGAGCAACTCAAAGTCGAGCGAGGTCAATCGCTGGAGCAGATCTTCACGGATGTCACACGGCCCTCGGGGAGGAAGTCATGAGAAAAGTATTGGCGGTGGCCCTGCTGGATTGCCGGCGGTTCGGTCTCGGTCTCGTTTCCGTGGCCCTGGTCGCCGGGCTCGTCCCGTCTCTTGCCTCTGGTCTCGGCGCGAAAGTGCCCGTGGCGAACGTTCTTTTCTTCCTCTTCGCGATGGTAGGGCTTGTCCTTGGGGGTTACTTTGGAAACGACTTCGCCGACGGTAGGGGGTCGTTCTTCTTTGCCCGACCGCTCGCAACACGAGCGCTGATCGGCGGAAGGTTCGGAGCGCTTCTTGTTATCTCTGCTGCCGTCTTCGTCGCCACCATGGCGTCGTACTGGCTCTCCAGCAGGGACTTGGGGCGGACGTTGTCGGGACTCACGAGGTGGCACGCGGCGGTTTTGGCGACGACATGGGCTGTCTCGTTGTACTTCGGCCTGCGCATCGCGAGTCAGAGCCAGAAACAAGGCGACGGGGTTCCCTTGAGCGACCGTCTCAGGAGGCTCCCTGGCGTCGCCGTGATGGTCGCCGCCACCTTGCTGACCTTTGGCCTGTTCGCGGATCTCTTCGTGCGCGCATATGTGACACCGGGGCCCTTGAGGCTCTTTACCGCGGCCTTGGTGTTGGCAGCGTTTATTGCGAGCTGTGTCGCCATTGCCGCCGGGCGAACAGAGCGTTCGAGAATCGCCCGATTCATGAATCTGGCGAGCACTGGCTCCGTCGCGCTCATAACTGTCGTGGTCGCCGCGTCCTGGGCTTACATACTGCATCCAGGCCCGGAGGCGATCCGCGCCGTCCTATCCGTAACCGGCTCTCCCGATGGACGGTTCGCGTTTGTCCAAGCCACGGTCGATCGCGGAGACCCAAAACAATTTAGTCCCCTCTTCGTCCTCGACATCGCCTCGGGCCAGGCTCGGCACTTCAATTCAGACCCCGACCAGGGCCCGTGGGCCTCGGCCGACGGCAGCACATTGGCCTGGAGCGAGGCGACACCTTTCTTCTTCCGTCCCTTGTGGCGATTCCTGGGCGGGGCCAGAAGTTTTCGGATACGGACTTCATCGGGCGACGTGGAGGCCTTGCCCATGCCGAAGAGGCTGCCGGGTGATTTTGGGAGGGGCCAAATCCTCGGAGCGACGGTTGACTGGGTGATGCCCTCTCCAGAAGGGGATGTGTTCGCGATTCGGTGGGACCGTCACCTGACATTCATGTCGCGCTCACGTGGCGAACTGTCTAACGCCCGCCTCGACCCCCGCCGTTCCGATGTTCTAGCGGCTGCCTTTTTGTCGACGGGCGAGCTCCGGGCCGCGATTGTTCGTCAGGTCGCTCCCGTTTTCATCCTTGAGTTCACGGATATAGATCCAGGATCCGGCACTCTCAAAACACTCTGGTCGATGGAAGTCGCAAGCACGGTGCAAGTGCATTTCGACGCCAAGGCGGGGCGAGCGCTGCTCACTTCGCCAGTTTCGCCCACACTCCCCGGGTGGAGGTCCGTCTCTCTCGTGGACCTGAGCCAGACGGGAGCAGCGGTCCTACCCATCGTTCTCCTCCCCAACGGCCTCCAGCCCGCTGGGGTTTTTCTTGCCGATGGCCGGATAGCGGCGATGGGGGGGGGCCGGGATCGCAGACCCCTGAGAATCTTCTCGGCAACGGGCGCGCCCCTGCTCGACATCCCTGTCCCCGAAGGAGTGGCGAGCCTTTTACCAGGAGAAATGTTTCCACGGATTCTCGCGATCCGCTGCGTCGAACGAAACGCCCCGGAGCTTCTCCTCGTGGATAGTGAAGACGGCGCCATTGTCCGGCGTTTGCCCGGCTCCTACTGGCCGGTGTACTACCGGAACGGGGGGGGACCGCCGCCCGGAAGTTCCGCCGCACGACTTCTGCATTCCAGGGAGGGGCTTTACGAGTTGCCTTCCCTGACTGCCGAACCCCGGTTGCTGCTACCGCTCGGGGTTCGTTAGTTAACCCCGCCCTGATGCCCCTGTCGGCGGCGGCTTGAACACCCTGGACCACGAACTGGATATCTCCGCGTTCACCGCGCGGGGCGTCGCGTCCGGCGGTTCGACCCCCTACTCGGTGGTGGCCGCCGGACTCCACGCGCATTCAGGAATCAGACACGGTGGTGAGTCGCTTCGGGTCGAAGCTGCGCTCCAGCGATGATCCGACCCAGAGCGCGCTTAACGGGACCGTAGGCTTTCCGTCCGATCGGGCTTCCGCTACGCGGGAGGACTGCCGGCAAGTCCGATCTCTTCCGCCACCGGCTTGAGCGCTTCAATGATGAAGGCCGTGTGATCCTCGATGGTTCGCCGCACGGCCGCGGCGCCGCCGTAGACATAGCTCCGGTCCACTGACCGAGCGAAGGCTTTGTCTTTCAGCTTCTTCACCACCGACTCGACGGGCAGGTCATGAATGCTTTTTGAGGGCCGAACTTTCACGCAGGCTCCGACAAACCCGGTCAGCTCGTCACACGCGTAGATCGCCTTCTTGAGCGGCGTGTCGCGCGGGATGTTCATGTAGTCGGCGTGCGATGAGATCGCCTCCACGATTTCCTCATCGAAGCCGCGCTCGCGAAGGATGTGCTGACCGAGGACGAGGTGGGTCTCTTCCGTCGGATGCTTCTCGTAATCGAAGTCATGAAGCAGGCCGACGATGCCCCACTTCTCGATCTCCGCCTCATCGGTGACGCCGTAGTAGCGCGCGTAGGCCTTCATCGTGGTCTCCACTGCAACGCCGTGCTTTCGCAGCGCGTCCGTCAGGGTGAACTCATGAAGGAGGGCAAGGGCCTCCGTGCGACTCTTTCTTTGAGACATGGGAGGGCTCCTTTTGAGTCGGTCGGTTCGGCGACGCTTCTAGTGTCCCGTAACAGAAGTACGTCACATAATTCGCCGCCGATGCATCCCGGATCGCTGCGTTGCTCGTCGTTGCATATGCAGGATATGCGACCTCCTCGGCGCCGTGCGCTCCGGGCGCCTCGACGCCGACTTATGCAACGTACTTCTGTTACGGGACACTAGGACGCGGGCGAAGGACCTTGGGAAGACGAACTACTTCG
>JBDSLN010000091.1:0-4795 GCA_039916365.1 Vicinamibacteria bacterium | reverse complement strand
TATGCTCCGCCGCCTTGACTTCGGCCGGGCTGTCGAGATCAACGAGAACCAGCACAGGGGCGGTGGCGTCGACGTCGGAGAGTGGTTCGCGTAAATGTCTCCGGGAGCCGTCCCCTTGGGCGTGACCCCAAGGAAGAAGAACAAGCCGGGAACTTTCTGCTGGTAGAAGGAGAAATCCTCCGACGCGGTGCTCGGAATGGTATCCGGCACAGCGTGCTCTCCGCCCACACGACGCAGGGTGGCATCCATCCTCTTGGTCAGGTCAGGATCGTTGTAAGTCAAGGGCAGGCTCTGACCGAAGGTCAACTCCGCGCTGGCCCCCGCGCTTTGCGCGATCATGGTCGCGGTGCGGCGCATGCGCTCCATCATGGAATCGCGCATGGCGTTGTCGTAGGTCCGCAGCGTTCCCATCATCTTCACTTCGTTCGGGATGATGTTGTGGCGGTTGCCGCCGTTGATCGCGCCGATGGTAAGGATCGCGGGTGCGGTTGTCAGATCAATCTGACGCGAGACGATGGTCTGGAAGGCAAGGACGATCTGCGAACTGACGACGATCGGATCGATGCCGGCCCACGGAATAGCCCCGTGGGTCTGACGTCCACGAACAATCAACTCATAGGCATCACCCGCCGCCATGGTGCCTTTGGCGCGCCAGGCCACGGTGCCGGTTTCCATCGGGAAGACGTGAAGGCCAAAGATCGCGTCAACCTTGGGATTCTCAAGCACGCCCTCCCTCACCATCACGAGGGCGCCCGCTTCCTCTCCTGCTGGAGGACCTTCTTCCGCAGGCTGGAAGACGAACTTCACGCTGCCCGACAACTGCGCCTTCATACCTGCGAGCACATTGGCCGTGCCGAGAAGAATCGCGAGATGGTTGTCGTGTCCGCACGCATGCATGATGCTCACGGGCTGGCCATTCCAGGTGCCGGTGGCGGTCGACTTGAACGGAAGATCGACCTCCTCCTTGACCGGCAGGCCGTCCATGTCGGAACGAAGGGCCACCACCGGACCCGGCTTACCGCCGCGCAGAAGGCCAACGACACCCGTCTTCGCGACCGACGTCTTGACCTCGAAGCCGAGCGACGAGAGTTCGTCGGCCACGAGCTTCGCCGTTCTAACCTCCTGGGTTCCAAGCTCCGGGTGTTCGTGAAAATCACGCCGCCACGCGACGACCCTGGGCAGGATGGCGGCCGCCGCCTTGTCGATGGCCGCGTGCATGGCCTCGAGATTGGATGACGTCGCGGGGGCTGGCCTGGCCGCCGCCTCCGCCAGGTTTGAGGCCGCGCTAGCCGCAAGCGCAAAGAACACGTAAGACGCCACTCGATGAATCGATGCGCTCATGGAACCCTCCAAAACGCCGACTCTATCCGACGCATCGGCCAAGTCCGTGGCCGAAACCGGTGAGTCGAATCCGCCGGCGTCACGACCTGATTTTCGGTCCCCGGTGTCCTTTGCTAGCCTCAGCCTCGGATAAGGCGGTGGAGGGAGCCGCAGGAAAAAAGACATGAGCAAAGACACGCTGTCGATCACTGACAACCGGACGGGCAAGGTCTACGAGGTTCCGATCAAGAACGGCACCATCAACGCGATGGACGTCCGTCAGATCAAGACTGGCCCAGACGATTTTGGCCTCATGTCCTATGACCCGGCGTACACGAACACCGCTTCGTGCACGTCGCGCATCACCTTCATCGACGGCGACATCGGCATCCTCAACTACCGTGGCTACCCCATCGAGCAGCTCGCGGAGCAGTCAAACCATCTCGAAACCTCTTACCTCCTGTTGAACGGCGAACTCCCCACCCGTCCCCAATACGAGGCCTTCACCCAGGACATCACGCAGCACACGATGGTCCACGAGAACATCAAGGAGCTGATCGACGCGTTCCGCTATGACGCGCATCCGATGGGCATGGTGATGTCCGTGGTCGCGGCCCTTTCGACCTTCTACCCCGAGTCGAAGAAAGTTCGCGACAAGGAGACCCGACGCAGGCAGATCCATCGGCTGATCGCGAAGGTTCCGACCATCGCGGCCTACGCCTTCCGTCATCGCACCGGCCTGCACTATGTCCTGCCCGACAACGGACTCAGCTATTGCGGCAACTTCCTGAACATGATGTTCAAGCGCACCGAAGGCAGCTACAAGGTGAACCCGGTGCTGGAGAAGGCGCTCGAAGTGCTCTTCATCCTGCATGCCGATCACGAGCAGAACTGCTCGTCCACCGCGATGCGCACCGTCGGCTCCGCGGAGAGCGATCCCTACTCTTCGATGGCGGCCGCGATCGGCGCGCTCTACGGCCCGCTTCACGGCGGCGCCAACGAAGCCGTGCTGCGCATGCTCAACGAGATCGGCAGCAAGGCCAACGTCGCGAAGTTCGTGAACGAAGTGAAAGCGTCGGGCGGCGATGTGCGCCTGATGGGCTTCGGCCACCGCGTCTACAAGAACTTCGATCCGCGCGCCAAGATCATCAAGAAGATGGCCGATCAGGTCTTCGAGATCACGGGGCACAATCCGCTGCTCGAGATCGCATTGGAGCTCGAACGCATAGCACTGGAGGACGAGTACTTCATCAAACGGAAGCTCTATCCAAACGTCGACTTCTACTCCGGCATCATCTACCAGGCGATGGGCTTCCCCGTCGACATGTTCCCCGTGCTCTTCGCCATTCCGCGCACCGCGGGGTGGCTCGCGCAGTGGGATGAAATGATCGAGGACTCAAAGGAGCAGAAGATCGCGCGGCCGCGTCAGGTGTATCTCGGCTCGGGCAAGCGCGACTACACGGTCATGTCGAAGCGGGGGTAGGCCGCTCGGGCTCACGCAATGAGCGATCTGTTTCAAGTCGACGACGACGGGTGCCTCTTCATCTCGCCCGCCATCGAGAACTGGACGCCCATCACGGCGCGCGGGATCGACGCAGTGATCGACCTCGACGGCGGGATCGACGTGGGCGTGCCGACCATCCACAACAAACAGATCTACGTCTACTTTCCGATCTACGACGATGCCTTGCCGGATCCGGCGCGGCTCGCATCAGTGGTGATGCTGGGCTCACATCTCGTCCGTTCCGGGCATCGCGTGTTGTCGCACTGCGGAATGGGTTTCAATCGTTCGGCACTGGTGGCCGGCTTGATTCTCCATGAACTGGGAATGCCGGGACCGAGTGTGGTGGATCGTCTGCGCGAACGCCGGCCGGGCGCCCTGTTCAACGATCACTTCGCCGAACACATCATGAAACTGCCACCCAAATGAATCTCCTTGCGAGCGCTGCGATATCGGCCGGTGTGCCGAGCCGCTGAAGCACATGCGGCCCCGCGATCGAAGCGGCCAGGGGCGTACGGATGAGGGACGGTGCGATCGCATTGACCCGAACGCGGGGCGCGAGCTCCGCGGCCAAAGAGAGGGTGAGCCCGGACACCGCGGCCTTCGCCATGCCTATGGATGCGTGAGAGGCGAAGCCCTGCCGGGCGGCCACGCTGGAGAACACAACCGATGGAGCCGCCGTGCTTTTCTTCAAAGCCTTCAGGGCGGCCTGAACGGCCAGGGCGGCGCCCATTGCGTTCACACGGAAGTCGTTCAGGAAATCAGCCTCGGAAAGCCGGGCGAGGCTCTTCAAATTGATGGTGCCCGCTGGTGGTCCGCGGTTCACTTTCGTAGTCGAAGGGGCCGAGTTCGATCGGGCGCAGGCGCTTCACGTTCCAGGCGCGCATGTATTCGTGACTCACGAACGACAGCCAGCGAGCGTAGCCCCGACGTAGTACGCGTGCTTCGCCGTCACGGCTTTGTCCTCGTGGCACGCGAAATCCAGAAGCATGGGGCGCATCACGCCGTCCCCGCCCGGCTAAACGCCGGCCCCACCCTTGCGGCGTTGTCACCCCGCGGCTAGGCTGACTCGTCGAACGCATTTGCGTTCCCACCGGAGACCTCATGATCACCAAGAGCCTGCTCATTGCCACTACGCTCCTCGCCGCCACCGTGCCCGTCGCCGCCCGCGCCCAAGGCGCCGCCAAGACGGCCGCGCTGCCGAAAGACCCCTACATCTGGCTAGAGGAATTTACTTCGCCGCGCGCCATGGAATGGGTGAACGCTCATAACGCCGTCACCGAAAAGAGGCTGACCGCCGATCCGCGTTACAAGACGCTGTATGAGGAAGCGCTGGCGCTGGGCGGGGCCAAGGACCGCATCCCGCAGCCAAGCTTCCTGCGTGGCGCCATCTACAACTTCTGGCAGGACGCCGAGCATCTACGCGGCATTTGGCGCAAGACAACGCTGGACAGCTATCACACCAAAAGCCCCGAATGGACCACGGTTCTCGACATTGACGCGTTGGGCAAGGCCGACGGCAAGAGCTGGGTGATGAAGGGCGTTGATTGCCTGCACCCCTCCGACAAGCTGTGCCTCGTCTCGCTGTCGCAGGGCGGCGAGGATGCCGTCACCGTGCGCGAATTCGATCTGGAGACCAGCAAGTTCGTCGAGGGCGGCTTCAACCTGCCGCGCGGCAAGCACCGCATCGAATGGCAGGATGCCGATCACCTTCTCGTCGCCAGCGAATGGACGCCGGGCGACCTGACACCCTCGGGCTATCCCTACATCGTCAAGCGGCTGGCGCGCGGCCACGCGCTCGCCGATGGGGTGGAGGTCTATCGCGGCGACAAGGGCGACGGCGGTTATGGCGTCAGCCCGGGAAGCGTGCGCGACGGCAAGGACCGCAGCTTGTTCTTCTTCGTGCGTCCGCTCGATACCTTCCACCACGAAACCTGGGTGCTGACCCCGCGCGGCGTCGAGAAACTGGCGATT
>JBDSLN010000090.1:0-6530 GCA_039916365.1 Vicinamibacteria bacterium | reverse complement strand
CGGTGAAACTGTCCGAACCGGTGCGTGCGTTGGTGCGGTCGACGCCGTCCACAAGGAAACGGTTCTCTGAACCGGAAGCGCCGTCGATCATCAAACCGCCGCCGCGCGTTTCGTTGTTGGTGCCAGGAATCTGGGTCAGAACGCTGATGAGACCGCGACCCTTGGGAATCAGGTCGATCGTTTCACTAGAAACCGTCGCGGTTGCGGCGTTCGCCTTGGTGTCGATCAGGGGAGCTTCGCCCGTGACCTGAACGGTTTCGCTCATGGCGCCGATCTTCAGGGTCAGGTCGACTCTGAGGAGCTGACCGAGTGCCACCGTCGCGGTCGACTTGGCGGGCGAGAAGCCCGAGAGCGTCGCCGTGAACTCATAGTTGCCGGGAGCAAGAGCCGGGAAACGGAACGTTCCGGAGTTGTCTGAAACGGCGCTGACCGCGCCACGGTTGGCGTTACGCGCCTCTACGGTGACGCCGGGAAGAATGCCGCCTTGCGCATCGCGCACGACGCCCTGAATTGAACCGCTCTGTTCCTGCGCCGTCGCGGGGATCGCGAAAGCAAGGACCAATAGGCAGAGCAGCGATGCTGTGAATCGCTTCATAGAACTCCTAAATTTTGTTTACGGCTTGGGTGGCGGCCTACCCGGACAAATTCAAAAGCCCGAACGACCATTTCTTAGCTTAGATCGATAGTACTGGCGAATCTGGCCTGAATCAAGGAATTGCAGCCATCTCAAATTCAATATTACGGACGAATCTGCGTTTGTCAGATCGCGACGAGCGTCCAAATCAATCGGACACGGGCGAGCGAACAGGCGATGCGATTCTGACCAGTATCGACCATTAGAAACGCACTTCGTCGGCTGCGTGATTGACAGCAACTTCAAGAGTTTGATGCGCTCGCACGAGAAACGCAGGCGCATCTTGACGAGTCGGGCGCGGTCAACAAACTGCGAACGAGGAGACCGTTTCATCGAATCGCGCGGGCCAGACGCGTGCTGAATTCCTCGGCGGTGGCCCGGAGCGACGAGGGCGCGACCACCGTGATCTCGATCGCGCGAAGATTCTGCGTGCCTCCGCGGGTGACCGCGATCCAGTCCGTGGTTTCCGTCGGACCCTGCTCCTGCTGCAGCGTCTTCAGCTGTCTCACCGCCGCAGCATCGTCTTGCTGGATAGCGCTGATCCGGAAGCGGAGGGAGTAGGGCGACGCGGGGTTGCCGTCGGCCTCAATCGTGGTCCATCCGTTGGTCTGCGTTTCGGAAACCGTGAATTCGCTCGGGATCTGAACCGTCACGTCTCCCACATGATGGTCCTGGTACTGATCTGGCGGGGTGGTCGCCGCATAGGCCTGATGGCGAATGGTGGTGACGCCAACGCCAAGAGCGACGACCATGGCGACGATCAGGCGCAACCCCAGTCGTGATCCAGCGGTGAGTTGCGTCCAGCGGTCGTGCCTGCCCAGACCGAACGCGATCAGCGCACCTGAGACGAAGCCTCCCACGTGTGCCGCCATGTCGATGCTTGGAATGAACGAGATCAGAAGGTTCAGCAGCAGCGTCAACCGAACACCGTTGCGCAAGGCCTTGGGCACGGGCTGAGGCAGGATGTCCTTGCGAAAGAAGACGAAGGTCGTGAAAGCGCCGAGCAATCCGAAAATGGCGCCGGAGGCACCCGCGGACACACTCGTATCGTTGAAGGCAAGAGAGGTGAGCGAGGCGCCCAGGCCGCTCGCGATCCACAGCGCCAGAAACCGCCACGATCCAATCAAGAACTCGAGCGGCCCGCCGAGCGTCCACTGAGCCCATCCATTCATGACGATGTGGAGCAGGCCGAAATGAAGGAAGGGCGACGCAATCAAGCGCTGCCACTCGCCGGCCAGCACCGACGGCTGATGAACGCCGCCCATGCGATAGACCACGGCGAGCCCGGCGCCTTCTCCGAGAAGGGCATCCCGGCTGAACGCGACCTCGGCCGCGAAGCACAAGGCGATCGCCACGCTCAGCGCCGAGGTGACCACTCCGCGAAGCGGAGGCTGCGGACGTAACGGCGACTCATCCACGGCACGGACAAGGGCGCGCGCGGTGTCCCACTCAATGTGAGGGAACGCGCCTTCTCGAAGATCGTCGGCCATGCGGTCGAGGGCGTTCTCAATCACCAGGCGCGGAGCCGCGGAGCGGAAACCGCGTCGGGCCTCCATCACCGAGCCGTCGTCGCGAACGTGAAGGAGCCGGGCCTTTCGAGTCGCACCCCTGACGAATCGCCCGAGCGACGCGTCCCCTCCAACAATCACAAGCGTGGCGGTGCGATCCGAACCGTAGTGCGAGTCGACGCCCTTCAGCAGGGACGCCGCCTCATCTGATAGCTCTAGCGATGGCAGGGCGCGGGCAGGAATCAGCACGAGCCGGCCGGCCGCTCCGTCGCGTCGGATCACAAGCACGTCGGCATCGGCCTGTTCGATGCGCGTGTCGGGACGAATGAAGCCTCGATCCGAGATCAGCGCATGCAACAGCCCTTCGCTCAACTGACGGGCTCCGATACCGTTTTGCTGAAAGACCGGACGAGGAGCGCCGGTCCCCGACCTGAGGAACGACCGCACGCCGATCAGGAAGGCCACGACCGCTGCAAATGTGAGAAGGGTAGACATCCCGCGTCTGAGTCTAGAAGGCGAAGCGGCGGCGGCGTCAGTTCCGCACTTCTATACTGGATAGAGACATGCGACGAACCAAGATCGTGGCCACCATCGGCCCAGCCTCATCGAATGAAGTCGTGCTCGAACAGCTCATCGCCGCGGGGGCGACCGTCTTCCGCCTCAACTTCTCGCATGGATCGCACGACGACCATGCGCGCACCTTCACCACCATCCGTTCGGTCGCGAAACGACGCGGCGACGCGGTGGCCATTCTGCAGGACCTGTCTGGTCCCAAGATCCGCACCACCAAGGTCGCGAATGCCGAAGGGATCATTCTCGAGACCGGACGCACGCTGGTCATCACCAACGATGAAGCGGTGATCGGCACGCCCGAGCGCATCGGGACGACCTACGAACCGCTCCCGCGCGACGTCAAGGTCGGCGACACGATTCTTCTGGACGATGGCAACCTCGAGTTGCGCGTCCTCGGCACGACCGCTAACGGCGTGAACTGCGAAATCATCCATGGCGGCGTGCTGAAGTCGAACAAGGGCATGAACCTGCCGAACGTTTCTCTGTCCATCCCCGCCCTGACCGAGAAGGATCGTGCCGACCTCGCTTTCGGAATCGCCCTCGGTGTCGACTACGTGGCGCTGTCCTTTGTCCGCCGCGCTGAAGACCTGCGTGAAGCCAAGGACCTCATCACCAGCCTGGGCGGCGATGCTCCGCTGATCGCCAAAATCGAGAAGCGCGAAGCGATCGCCAATCTCGCGGCCATTCTCGAAGAGGCCGATGGCGTAATGGTGGCGCGCGGCGATCTCGGTGTCGAAATGTCCACCGAAGAAGTGCCGACCCTGCAGAAACGGATCATCGCGATGGCGAATGCCGCTGGCAAGCCCGTGATCACCGCGACGCAGATGCTCGAGAGCATGATCGATCGCCCACGGCCGACGCGCGCGGAAGCCTCGGATGTTGCCAACGCCATCCTCGACGGAACGGACGCGGTCATGCTTTCCGCGGAAACCGCGTCAGGACACTTCCCCGTCGAGTCGGTGGAAACCATGGCGCGCATCGCCGACTACACCGAAGAGAACGACGAGTTCCAGAGTCCGGTGCGCCTGGCCGGAACCTCCGTGTCGGCGGTGGCCCGGGCGCTTGCGCGGGCGGCGTCGATGGTGGCGCTTGAACTTCAGGCGCAGTGGATCATGGCTTTCACGGAGACCGGGTCCACGGCACGCCATGTCTCGGGCTTCCGACCGCGCGCCCGTATTGCGGGCGTGACTCCTTCGGAGAAAGTGCATCGACGCCTGGCCCTTCAATGGGGCGTGGTGCCGATCCTTCTTCCGCGCGAGGAGGGCCCGGAAGAGCTGCTCCTGGCCGGCGAACGCGCGCTTAAAGGCTCGGGCTTAGTGAAGACTGGAGATCGCCTGATCATTCTCGCGGGCCAGAGCCATACCGCCGGGGCGACCAACATGATGAAGGTCCATACCGTTCGCTGAGTTGGAGGCATCGGCCTGAATTGAAAACGGCCGAGGAGCGGCCGTTTGAACGAAGGGGTGATCGACGCCCGGACGAACTACAGACCAGCCTTCAACGTGGTGGTGAATCCGGCGAGCACGCCCCACTTGCCCTGAAAGTCAACCAGACCACGGCGTCCGGCGACGTAGAACGCGCTCTCGCGCCCAAAAAGGTTCTTGAAGTACTGAACTCCGACGCGCGCCTCGCGCTTGGCGATCGTCCCGGGCACACCCTCGCCCAGGTAGCCGCCCACGTCTCCGAAAAGCTCGATCTTCTCTCTGACCTTGTAGGCGATGGAGCCCGACACGGAGAGGAAGTCGCGCTGCTCATGCACCCGCAGAGGCTCATCAGCGATCGCAACGCCGGCGACGCCGTTGAGCTTGAACTTCTCAGTCTTGTAGCTGGCCACAAGAACCGCCGCGAAGCGGAACGTGTTGGGACCAAGACCATTGCCGAAGCTGGTGTTGGGCAGAGTCACTTCAAACTGAGCTGCGATCGCGGGCTTGGCGGAGACTTCGCCCTTGGCAAGGCCGAGCTTGGCGCGGAGAGTCACATCACCGAAGTCGGAGATGGTCTTTTTGTAGCGCGGATCCTTGATCGCGTACACCCGCGAGTTGAACTCCGCAGTGAATTCGGCGCGCTCAGAAGGCACATAGTTCAGACGAATCACCGGGCCGTCGACCCGGGTGCGCAGTTCGGTCCGGCCGGTCTCGGCGAAGGTCAGAAAGTTCGGTTCCTTGCCGATAGTCTGTCCGAATACATCAAGAGAAAGGTGGCCGGGCGCCCCGATGAAGGCGGTGGGCGTGATCATGGGACCAGACTGGGCCGCGGCGCTTGTGGGGAAGCCGGCAACGACGAGGAAGGTCAACAAGCGGCGAATTGAAAACAAGGCGATGTTCCTCAGAAGCGGTTCACGGGATCTCTCGGACGCGCCCCAATCGACGCGAAAACATGGAAGGCCTCGTCTGACCGGCTCGCTATACTGGCAAGCTTGAGCACATCCAAGGGAGATCCGAGGCGGCGAGTCTACTCGAACCGCAGATTGAAGGCCGGAGTGCTGCTGTTGACCCTGCTCAGCCTGCCTTTGGTTGCGATGTTCGGCTTCTTGCTATGGCTCTTCATCAAGAACAGCTCTCTCGTCGACGCCCGGCTCCAGGAGGCACGGAACCGGGTGCCGAGCCGCGTGTACTCGCGTCCCGTGACGGTTCGAACCAACGACCGCATGGATGTCCAGGGGCTGGTTTCGATCTTGAACGCACTGTCCTACCAGGACACGGCCAAGGGTGAACCTGGCCCTGGCGAGTTCAGCGCGAAGTGGAATCAGGTTGCCGTCAATCCGCGCGGCGAAACAACCGCAACAACGCCTGGGGAAGTGGTCACGCCCAATCTCGACGCCGCCGTCGTCCTCTCTTTTGAGCCAACCAAGACGGCGGGCGTGATCGTCAAAACCATCAAGTCCCTCAAGACCGGCAAAGACACCAAGCTCCTGACCCTGGAGCCAGCACTCATTTCCTATTTGTTCGAAGGAGAAGAGCGAGAGAAGCGTCGCTTCGTGAAGTACGACGAGCTGCCGCGACATGTGGTGGAGGCGGTGCTGGCCATTGAGGATCGACGGTTCTTTCAACATCCGGGCTTCGATCCATTTCGCATCGTGGGAGCGGCGCTTCGCAACCTCAAGCCAGGCGGGTATCTCCAGGGCGGTAGCACGCTCACTCAGCAGTTCGTGAAGAATTTCTTCCTCACCGAGCCGGGCGCCGTTCCCGATCGCACGCTTAAGCGAAAGATTCAGGAAGCCGTTCTCTCGTTCGTTCTGGAACGGCGCGCTTCGAAGAAAGAAATTTTCGAGCTGTACGTGAACGAGATCTATCTAGGCCAGGTCGGCTCGTTCAACATCAACGGCTTCGGTGAAGCGGCGCGCGTCTACTTCCAGAAGGACATCGCGAACCTCTCCGTGACGGAGTCTGCGCTGCTCGCGGGGATGATCCAATCGCCCAACCCCTACAATCCGATGCGCCATCCGGACCGCGCCCAGTCCCGTCGAAACGCGGTTCTGCGAGCGATGGCCGACGAGAAGTTCATTTCCGCGGACGATCTGACGCGTCTGTCCGCCGAGCCCATCGTGGTGAAGTCGACCCGCAGCCCAGGCCTCGACGCGCCCTACTTCCTAGATCTCGTGCGTCGTGATCTCAAAGGTCGTTTCGGCGAGAACGGCTTCCACAATCTCAAGGTGGAAAGCACGCTCGACCTTCGCCTGCAGCGGGTCGCGCAGCAGGCGTTGGAAAACGGCCTGACTGACCTCGACCTGAGACTGAAGCGCAAGGACGGCATGAAGCTTCAGGGAGCGCTCATCTCTCTGGACGTGAAAACTGGAGGCATCCTGGCGCTCGTGG
>JBDSLN010000089.1:0-3851 GCA_039916365.1 Vicinamibacteria bacterium | reverse complement strand
TGTTGAGGCTGCGCCCAAGGCTCGCATAAACCGAGTCCACCGCGAAGGCAGGGTCGAGGCCATCCCTTCGACCCACGAGGGAGGTCAGCGTGGTCGCCAGCATTTCCGCAGACAAGACCTGTGCCAGCTGCTCGGGCAGGCAGGCCGCCTTGAGCTGTGTCTTGAGGCGCTCGTCAAGCTTGGCGGGAAGCTTCAGGCCGGGCCGAGGAGCCATGCCGGCCTGCAGCCTCTGCATGATGTCTGGATCCATCATGTCGAGTTCCAGGGCGATCGCGTCGGTGCCCCGCAAAGCGTTCATGGTCGCGGGACCGGGGAACATCCAGTCGGTACGTCCCACGTGGATTGTTCCGTAGAGGTAGGACGTCTTTCCACCCTTTGTGGCCTTCCACAAGAATCCGTGATCCTGCGCATTCTTCGCAAGTTTGGCGATCTCCACCGGCGAGGGCGGTTGAGCAGTCGGGGGGCACGTCGCAGCCACCGGCGACTGGGCAGCACTCACAAGGCTGGCGCTAGCCAGAATCATCAGCGGCACGAGGAAGAACGGTTGGGCTCGGCTCATGAGATCCAGCCTAGCCCCTTCTCGCCTGGCCGAAGGAATCCCGCCCT
This sequence comes from Vicinamibacteria bacterium, assembly GCA_039916365.1. Classification (GTDB taxonomy): domain Bacteria; phylum Acidobacteriota; class Vicinamibacteria; order Fen-336; family JAGNNV01; genus JAGNNV01. Next base: position 3,245 of record JBDSLN010000089.1, on the reverse strand, counting down.
GTGGACAGGAGTCTGGTTTCTTCTGCCGCGCAGACTCCTAGCCGCTTGGGCCGAACCAACCGCAGCCTCGCCTTTCTCGTGCTCACACGGTCCCCGCGTGCAGCGCGATGGGGGACAGGACTCGGGACTTGATGCCTGAGCGTAGGGAAGGCACCCTGGTCAGGTCACGCACGGAGTGCGGGAGCATTAGCAGCCCGTGGTGAAAGTCGGTCGGCATTCGGCGAACGCTGCATCCCGACTGGACGTCTTCGCTCAGACGCCCGAATATGCTCGATATTCGGGCGCTTCGGCTCATCGCCAGTCGGGCGCATCGCTCGCCTCGGTGCCGCGACCGACTTTAACCACGAACTGCTGGACCAGAAACCCCGGAGCGGGGCAAGGCCGTCCGACCCTGACCCCTTCACGCCTTTCATACGGAGTTCCGCCCTGTGGACAGGAGTCTGATTCGTTCTGCCGCGCAGACTCCTAGCCTTTCTCGTGCTCACGCGGTTCCCGCGAGCAGCGCGAGAAATGGCGGGGTGGACGGGACTTGAACCCGCGGCCTCCGGCGTGACAGGCCGGCGTTCTAACCAACTGAACTACCACCCCGCAGTGAGCGGTAGATTCTAGCAGAGCCAATTTCCAGTCTCCACCCGAAGTCGCGCGATAGGTCGCGACCCGACGCTTCGGGGAACGACACTGAGCTGGTGGGCGGTGCAGGATTCGAACCTGCGACCGGCGGCGTGTAAAGCCGATGCTCTACCGCTGAGCTAACCGCCCCCTGAGAAAACGAAACTTAGCAGAGCCCCCATTAGGGCCCGAGGTCCGTCTTAGGCCTTGGCCGGAGCCGTGTTCGGAGGCTTGGCATCGATCAATTTCTCGCGGATGCGATCGCAGAGAACCGCGAGCACCCCTCGCACGACTTCCATGTTGCCAGTCATCAGCTCCAGGAAAGCCTCACGATCGAGGCGAAGCAGGTGGGAGTCCTTGAGGGCGGTGATCGACGCGGAACGTGGCTCGGGGTCCAGAACGGCCATCTCGCCGAAGACCGTTTTGTCGCCCAGGTGTTTGAGGTCGAGGTCGCCGTCGTGGACCTTCACTTCCCCCTGCACGATCACGTAGAGGCTCTCGCCCGCGTCGCCCTTCTCAAAAATCGTCTCGCCGGCCTTGAAACTCACTTCCTCGGCCAGGGCAGCCACGTCCGCCAGAACATCTTCCGGTGTACGCGCGAACATTTCCACGGCCTTGAGGGCGATGACTTTTTCGATGAGCAGCATGGGTCCGACTCCTTTGGAACGAAGCAGGCCGCGAATCGCGCTGACGCTCTGTTCTCCTGTGTTCTGAAAATTTGATCCGACGGACGTCTGCAGGAAGGTCTCGATGGCGGCGTCAAGGCCCGGCGTCTTCATCCTCGGAGCCGCCTCGAGTGCAGCGGCACTGATCCAGCTCTCGAATCCGAGCGACGTGTCGAGGAACAGGGCCTTGATCCTATCGGCCGCAGTCGCTTTCTCCAGCCCGAGGGCTATCACCTGATCCGGTGTGACATCCTGGATCTCGCCTTCAACCGCGGGCATGAAGAGCGCGCGTTCCTCGCGCGTCAGCACCACGTCCAGGATTTCCTGGGCGTAGGCGCGTCGGTCTTTCTGGGCGCCGTCGATATGGGTCCGCACCGCGAGAAGCGCTTTGGGATCGCGCGTGAATCCGAGCAGCATCAGGAGGCGCTCGCGCGTGTTACGGTGTGAGCCTTGCAGGGCACGGCACAGCACATCGGTGCCCTCCACGGTCTGCAAATCGCGAACGATGGCGAGAGTACCGAGCGCCCGCTCTGCTTCCATGCGCGCCAGCCCTTCGACGTAGTCACAATGCTCGCGCGAGGTCGCCACAAAACGGCTGTGGGCCAGCGCTCGGATCACTTCCTGCCGCACCGCGATGTCCTCGACTTCCAGTTTGGAGAAGAGGAAGCCCGTCGATGCATCTGATCTGATCCGGCTGACCGCCGCGATGAGCCCGCGACGCACGTCGCTTCGCTCGGTCTGATCAAAAGAACGCGCGATGTGAGGAAGCGCCATGTCGCCCGAAAGTGCTAGGGCCGCGCGCGCCGCGCCCAACACGCCTCGCTTGCTGATGCGGGCGATGAGGAATGGCAGCAGCGCGCTGGACCTTGCCCGTCCGGCGGCAAAAAGCGCCAGCCGGGAAACCGCGAGATCGACATCCTCGATGAGCCGGGTCAGGATCGGTATCGCTTCGTCGTTGAATTCCATCCGGAGCAGCCGAGCGGCCACGGAACGCTCCGCGGGAACCCTGGAATCGGCCAGTACGTGCAGGCCGCGTAGTCCTTCCGGCGCTTTCATTCGAATCAGACCGAGCAGCGCTGCTTCGCGTAGGAGCAGGAACGGACTCATGGCGTGGCGCATCAATTCGTCTTTTGACGACTCGCCGGCCACCGCGGAAAGAGCGCGCAATGCGAGAGCGCGCAGCGCGTCCTCGGGCTCGTCCCTCAGTCGCGTTCGCAGCGTCTCGGCGATGCCTTCAGGACGATGCGCTTCGATTCGCTCGAGCGCGGCGCGTCGTACCTCCTTGGAAGGGTGGCGGACGAGGTCGAACAACATCGGGCTGAGCGCGCCGGGCGCATGGTCGCCCAGGATCTGGAGGGCGACCAGAGCGTCCTCCTCGGATCCGCTCTTCAGCGTCTGCCGCAAGGAATCGACGGCGCTCTCATCACCGAAGGCGAACGGAATGTCCTCGATGCGTCCACGCAGAGCCACCACCAGCGCGCGGACGTACTCCGTAGCGGCGGCGCGCGCGCTGAAAAGCCAGAACAGGAAGCACGCGAGCAGGGCCCAGCCGAAGCGCACGGGATCGGAATGGAAGACGCTGGTGAAGAGCAGCATCAAAGCGCTCGAGAGGGCTATGCCGATCGGATTCAAGATGGCTTCGACGGCGATCGTGAGCGACAGCCTTCGATCCTTTGGAATAGGCTGATACAGCGTCTTCAAGGAGGGGTTGTCGATCGGGTGCTTGAAACTCTTGTAGATGCCCTGGTTGAGCACCACGAGCCAGAACACCGCGTCGTGTCCCCACGCAAGACCGCCCGCCACCAGCAGCAGAGTGGTGCAGACGACATGGGCGCCTGGCAGGATCAGCAGGCCGCGATGAACTCCGATTGCCGAGAGCACCCGCCCAGAGAGGAAAACGCGAGTGAGCAGGGACGCGCACTGCGAGATCCCAGAGAACAGGGCAAAAAAGGAGGCGACCTCCTTCGCGTC
>JBDSLN010000088.1:0-3883 GCA_039916365.1 Vicinamibacteria bacterium | reverse complement strand
ATCAGTGTCATCACGACGGTATTCTTGTTGATGAGGTTGATAGAACTGACGCTCACTTCTACGAGGCGAACCTCTCCGTCTTTCCGGCGGATCTGTGTCTCGTAGTGGTTGAGCGAGGGTACGGTGCCCGCGAGCTGGGCGGCCGCGCGCTGCGCCATGTCCACCCGCTTTTCTTCGATGATGAAGCTCATCACGCTCATGCCGAGCAGTTCGCCGACGTTGTATCCGAGGTCGCGCGCGGCCGCCTCGTTGGCGTAGACGATCTCGTCTTCCTGATGCATCACGATGCCGTAGACCGCGCTGTCTGCGAAAATGCGGAACCGCTCCTCGCTTTCGTGGAGGAGCTCGAAGGCGCGCACCCGGGTGGTGATGTCGCGGAAGGTCCAGACCCGGCCGATCAATCGGTTGAGCACCGAGACGGGCCGGGTCTCGTGCTCGATGACGCGGCCATCGGTTAGCCGGCACCTCCCGTGCGCGCGGGCGTCGTGATCGGCCATCATGGTATCGAGGTGGTTCAAGAATTCGGCCGGCTCGATGAGGTTCTTGATCAAAGCGGCGACAACCTGTCGCTCGTCGCGCGTCATCAGTGTCGTGCGCGGGATGTCCCAGATCTCGACGAATCGGTCGTTATAGGTCAGCACGCGATTGTCTGGGCTGAGGACGATGATGCCATCGGACGCCGCGTCGAGCACCGCGGAAAGCAGCGTTTCGGGTCCTTCGTCCGGTTGGACGGCCGGGTCAGTGGCGAGCAGGCGACTCAGAGCCCCCGTGTTATGGGCCGGCGAGGAATCGGCGGTGCTTGACATGGTGTAAGTGGGTTTCAAGACACAGGCTCAGGGCGCAGGCGGGTGCGTGCCTGATTCCCAGACGCTTGGTTGGGAACGACCTTGGGAAGGGGTTCAGTCTACCGGTTCAGGCCAAGGCGATGCTTACTTATCGAGGGTCAGCGTATACCGAGTCAGGCCGGGAAGGAAGGGGGTCTTCTCGCCCTTCAGCCAGGCCTCGTGCCCGGCGCCGAAATACGGCGAGAGCGGATGCGAAGTCTGACCGGACGGCATGTGGAAGAAGCCCTGATCTTCGTGCCCGGGAGAGACCACGAAACGCTCGGATGCTCCATTGGTGGGTGTGTGAACGCGGGGCATGTTCTCGTCGCCGGGAAGCGGATCATTCTTCATGTCAAGGTACTTGGACAGTCCAGGTGCTGCACGCGAGAGTGGATGCTGGATGCGGGCGGCGTTGCGCTCGCCCCACGTGCGTTCGGCGAGCTTGCGGCCATCTTTCGTAAGATCGGCAAGCGTTGCCTTTAGCGCGTCGAGGCGCAGAGCTTTCCAGTCGGTGTACTTTGGATCGAGGAGATGCATGGGTTCGCTTGTGACCATCGCCCAGAGCGGGCCTTCGCTTTGCCACATGCGGCTGTAACGGAAGGCGGGATCGAGCCTGATGGCCGGCGCAATCAGCGGAGCAAAGACGCGATCTGACGTAGCGAGGCGGAAGGCCCGCACGACCCGAAATCCCACGGAATCGACGGAAGCCCTGCCGCCCCAGTTGGTGATGAACCCTTTTGCTTCCTTGAGCAGCGGGTCGGATCCGATCGTGGCGTCGTCAAGTGTCGCAAGTGCTAGTTTCTGCCAGCGATCCAGGAACACCGCGCGGTTGTCGAGCTGGATGTCCATCATGTCGGACGCCGACAACTTCTCCTTCGCACGCAGATCGTCGCGGATCTGCCGCGCGCGCGCTCCCAGGGCATATCGTCCTTCGCCCATGATTGCGAGCATTGGACCCGAGACGACCCGTGCGTTGGCGGTCCAGAGTTTTCCGTCCGCGGGATCGACGACTTTGGGCACGTCGGCGCTGGCGACATAGCCGTCCCAGTGACGCGAAGCATCCGACCGGGTGACCGGAAGGCGCCCTTCAAAGCCGGCGCGGTTCGGGATGCGACCAGCGACGGTCCATGCGATCCTGCCGGTGCTGTCAGCAAGCATCGCGTTCTGGGGCGGCGCGCCCGCGTTGTGCGCCGCTTCGATCGCTTCTTCGATCGTGTTCGCGCTCTCTATGTCCAGCAGCTTGAGGTTGACCGCCTGCGGGTCGTGCGCCGTCCATTGATACGCGTAGAGCGGACGGTTGTGATCTTGATGAAGGACCGGACCCCAGATGGTGTTGAGAACCTCCAGCGTGCGCGCCGGCGCGCCCTTCACTTGGATGGTTTCCGTGGAGCGCTCGAACTCCCTGGGCCCCTCCGCAGTGAGATACGTGTTCCGTTTGACCCCCGGCTCGATGACCACCAGGTCGTTCCAGTCGCCTTCTGTGTTCGTGAAGCCCCACGCCACGTGGCCGTTGCTTCCGGCCACGATTCCTGCGGCGCCCGGCAACGACACCCCCGTGACCGTCCGCGGTTGCCCGGCCGCGTCGGGGAACTGCAGACGGATCCGATACCAGATGTTCGGGACCGCGATCTCGAGGTGCATGTCGTCCGCCACCATGGCCTGGCCGCTCGCCGAGTGCGCGGCGTCCACCGCCCAGTTGTTACTGCCGATGGAGGAGAGATTGTCCTCGGGATCGATCCGGTCGGGGGAGAGCTGGTTCGCGGCGACTTTCGCGAGCGGCGGAGTGCCGTGAAGGTCGACGATCTCCGGACCGGGAATGGCTGAGTTCACGATGGGGTCGCCCTGGATCGGGGCATCCCATTCGGTGCCGCGGGGTGCCAGGAAGTCGAAGAGGGCGGGCGGGAGCGCATCGCGCATGACGGCAAGAGTGCTCTCATGTTCGCCGCGTGACTCATGAAGCGTCAGGAACATCGCCAGCACACACAACACCGAATCCTCGGCCTTCCATGGCGCCGGATCGGCGCGAAGCAGGACGTACTCGTACGGGCGAACGCGCAGAGCGCTGAGCCCCGCGTTCACCCCTTCGACATACGCATCCGTGAGCACGCGTTCCTGGGGAGAGAAGAGTGTCACCGATTTTTGCGCGACTCGGCGGAACTGATGGATGCGGACGTCTTCGTCCACCGAAACGGTGGCCGCGCCGATCAAGGCAGAGAGTTCGCCCGCGGCGCGCCGGCGCATGAGATCCATCTGGAAGAAGCGTTCCTGGCCGTGAAGGAAACCGGTGGCGCGAGCTACATCGATGCGATCACTGCCGCGAATGGTGGCGACCCCATTCGCGTCACGCTCGATCGTGACCGCACTCTTAAGTCCGCTGAGCGAGAGTTTCCCATCGAGCGTCGGAAGTGACCCTCGTAGCGTAAAGGTCGCGGCCAAGCCCACGATAACCACGATCAGGAGCAACCCGATCGCGAAGGTTCGAAGGACACGCCTTCGCCGAAGGGCTCTCATATTTATGCTCCCGATGGTTGTCAGTACTTCAGTAGTTTGCGGAGGGTGGGAAGGAGGTCGGGCTTGGGAGACAGCATCTCTTCAAGTGCCTCTGCGAAAGGGATGGGCGTGTCCGCGCTGCCGAGGCGGGTGACCGGAGCATCGAGATCGTCGAACGCTTCCTGCGAAATGGTGGCCGCGACTTCGGCGCCGAAACCGCCGGTCAGTGGTGCTTCATGAAGGACCAGGGCTTTCGACGTGCGTCGCACGGATTTGAGGACCGCGTCTTTGTCCCACGGGAGCAGGGTGCGCAGGTCGATGACTTCCGCCTCGAAGCCTTCAGCGGCAAGAGTGGTCGCTGCATCCAGAGCCCAATGGACGGCGACGCCGTAAGCGATGATGGTGATGTCGGAACCAGAACGGGCGATCCGCGCCTTGCCGATGGGGATGGTGAAGTAGCCTGCGGGGACAAGCCCCTTGAGCGATCGATAAAGGCCCTTGTGCTCAAGGACCAGAACGGGGTTGGGCTCAACGAGCGAGGCGAGTAACAAGCCCTTGGCATCTTCAGG
>JBDSLN010000087.1:0-4054 GCA_039916365.1 Vicinamibacteria bacterium | reverse complement strand
CGTCCTGCGGGGCCGTTAAAGTCTTTGGAGAGCGTATTCATTGGGTCGCACCTCCGCGATTCGGAAAGGTACGTACCGTGGCAATAACCGCCTGGACTCTGTCGATCGGCGTGATGGGTCTCGCTCTCGTCGCAGCCGCCCGGCCGCCGCCCCCGCAGGCTGAACAGGTACCGCCGAAAACGGTCGCGGTCCCCAACGCGGTTGTCACGCCGTCCGCAACCCATCCTCCGCTCTCTCCCGTCGTCGATGACGACAACGCGCCCTTCGATTCGACTGACTGCAAAGCCTGCCACGAGTCGGCAGCGACGAAACTTCAACAGACACGACACGGCGGCCTCGAACAAAGCTGCGCTACCTGTCACGACCGAGCCAAGTCCATCGCGCATTCCAAAGGACAGGCAGACGGCCTCGGCACTCCTGGCCCCTCGATCAAGACGCTCCCGGCGCGCGACGTCAGCGCCACCTGCATTGGCTGCCACGAGAAGGGCGACCGCATGCACTTCGCGGGAAGCGCCCACGATCGCAAGGATGTCAGCTGCATTTCATGCCACAGTGTTCACAGCTTCAAATCGGTCCGTTCCCAGCTAAAAACGGCCAAGGACTCGGAAAACTGCTTCAGTTGTCATCCGCAGGTCAGGGCCAAGATGATGCGGTCGTCTCACCACCCGGTGCGCGAGGGCAAGCTCGACTGCTCGAGCTGTCATAACCCGCACGACGGCTCGAAGCCCAAGCTGCTCAAGACCGCTTGGGTCAACGACACCTGCTACAGCTGTCATACGGAGAAGCGCGGCCCGTTCCTCTGGGAACACGCGCCGGTTCGTGAGAACTGTGCCAATTGCCATGACCCGCACGGTTCAAACCACGACAAGTTGCTGGTGGCGAAGCTTCCTTTCCTCTGTCAGCGCTGTCATTTGAACACGCGCCATCCCGGAACGCTCTACGACGGAGCCACAAGCCTCGCAGGAGCGAGCGTTCCTTCCACCGGCGTGCCCACCTTGAGTAACCGGGCGGTGGAACACGCGTGCAAGAACTGTCACCAAAACGTTCATGGCAGTAACCATCCTTCGGGCGCCTACCTGGGGAGAGAGTAATGAAGACACGCTTGCTCGTAACTATGTTTATTTTGAGTGGACCGTTCGCTAACGCGCAGACGCCGCCCGAAGGAAAGCCCGCTGTTACCCCCGCCACGGAGAAACCGGTTGCGCCTCCGGACGCCCCCATGACCGACGACTGGAAAGCCGGCACAGTTACATTCGGCGCGCAGCAGACAGACAGCAGCTCCATCTCTTCGAAATTCATGGAATACCGCGAAGTCCCGAATGGCGTCGTGGCGCCGCAGTTCCGGTTTCAGGGAAAGAAGAACGCGCTTCGTTACGACTTCATCGGCGAAAACATCACCCAGACCGATCAGCGCTTCCGCATGCGTCTCGGCAACGAGACGTGGCGGGTAGAGGGTGACTACAACCGCATCCCCCACAACTTCGGCAATGGCGGCCATACTCTTCTCGAAGAAACGAGCGAGGGCGTCTGGCAGATCAGTGACACGCTCCAGCGCTCGTTTCAGAACACCCTCGAATCGACCGTGCCGAAGAGCGCCATCAACTTCCCGTTCCTGCTGGCTCTGGTTTCACCGTCCCTGGCCGCGGCGAACACCGTCGACGTCAAGCTCACCCGAGAACGCGGCAACCTGACCTTTATCTCCAAGCCGTCGTCTCCCATCGAATTGAAGGTCATCTACAGCCGGGAGCGACGCACGGGAAGCCGCGCCGCCTCCGGCACGTCGTTCGGCTTCGGAAACGTCGTCGAACTGCCCGAACCGCTGCACTATCTCACCCAGGACTTCGGAGTCGAAGGCCAGTACGACAGCCAGCGCGTGGTCGTGAGGCTGGGCGCACATGTAAATCAATTCTCAAACCGGATCCAGTCCTTGACGTTCGACAATCCGTTCCGGGTCACCGATTCCACCGATCCTTCTTCGTATCTGGCGCCGGGCTCGGCTTCCACTGGCGGTGCCGCAACCGGCCGCATAGCTCTGCCGCCCGACAATGAGGCCGTCATCGGAAACGTGTCCGTTATGTTCAAGCTGCGCGACCGAACTCGGCTGTCGATCGATGGTTCGGTCGCTCGCTCAACTCAGAACAAGTCTCCCTTTCTTGCCTACTCAACCAATACCGCCATCACCACGCCTCTCGCCGCCAGCAATGTTTCGACGCTTCCCGCGCAGCGCCTGGACGGCAAAGCCGACGTTCGGTCGCTCAACGTCTACTTCACCTCGCAGCCCGTGCCGAATCTCTCCTTGACCGCGCGCGCTCAGGTCTACGACTTTGCGAACCACACCCCGCGGATCACGTTTCCGGGATATGCCCGCTTCGACGGTCCGTGGATCGACATCGCTCGAATCAGCGTGCCCTACGGCTACAAGAGCGGTCGTCTCGACGCGACCGCCGGCTATCGCTTCGGCGATCTGTCGGTCGAGGCGGGTCTCAAACGCGTCACGATGGACCGGACCTTTCGAGAAACAGAGAGCACAACCGAGAACGGTGTGAGCCTCGCCGCCTCGCTTCGCCGGTCCGATTGGCTGGTCGTTCGCGCGAGCTACGAGAAGGCCAAACGAGACTTTGACGGCCTCGATATCGAAAAATCGGAGGACGCGTCTTTCGTCACGCCGGGAGCCGCCGCCAACATTTTTGCGATTCCGTCCACGACGCTGCAGACAACCGGTCAATCCCTCTGCGCGGCGGGAACGGTTTGCAACCTGCGCTTCGACCAGTCGAAGAAGGACATCGATCGCGTGGGCGCCCACGTCGCCATCTCGCCCAACGACAAGGTCACACTGTCGGCCGGCTATCTGCGCACCAAGGACAACTACAAAGAGAGCCGCTTCGGCCTCATCAGCGCTCAGTTTGACAACATCTCATTCGATGTAGACCTGGCGGCGAGCGAGAAGGTTAACGCCTATGCCTTCTACAGTCGTGAGAAAGTTGCCGACTTTCAGGTGGGCCGTCAGAGCGGAGCCACACCCTCGAACAACCCCATCGACGATTGGACCTCGACCGTCGGGGACAAGACTGACTCGCTCGGCCTGGGCGCGGATCTCATCCTGGTGCCCGACAAGTGGTTCGTCACTCTCGCGGGTCAGTACCAGAAAGTCGACGGCAACAACACTCTCTTCTCTGCCGCCGGTAGCGCCGCGTCCCTCGCCCGCAGCGGCATCGGCGGCGTTCAAAGCCTTCCTCTCTACGACGACACCCGCATCGCGAGTCTGTCCGCGGAGGCGAGGTATCAGTTCACGCCGGAATGGACCTTCTCGTTTGGCGCCATTCTCGAGGACTACAGTATCAAGGACCTTGCCAGCACCGGTTTGACCAACTACGTCCCCGCGTCGTTCTTCCTGGCCGCCAACGACGGCGATTACACCGCCAAGACCGCGTACGTCCGCTTCACATACCACTTCTAAGGAACTACAACAAATGCGTCTGCCGATCGCCGTCCTGTCACTCACTTTCGTCGCTCTTCTCGTCGCCACCAGCCCAGCCCACGCCACGCTGAAGATACAGAAGCAGGCCAAGGCTGCGGGTTTCGCGGCAACAAACTGTCTCTACTGTCACAACGAGAAACTTCCGGTCAAGGGCAAGACCACGCACAACGAGCGCGGGGCTTTTCTGGTGGCCCACAAAGAGTCGAGCAAGGCCAAGGAAGTGGATGTCTCGTGCCTCAAGGAGTTCGTGGCGAAGAAGTAGCGATCCGAGGAGCGGATGCCTGGGGTCTCCCACAACCGACTGAGTTGGGCTGGGGCCGCGCTGGCCCTGCTCGCCGGTGCCGGTATCGTTTTCTTCGCGGCGTTCGATCACGTCTCCACGCGCGGCAATCCCTACTGGGGAATCTTCGCGTGGGTGCTGTTCCCCGCGATCATGCTCACAGGCCTCCTGCTCTTTGCGCTTGGCGTGGCGCGCGAGCGGGCACGGCGACGCCGCGGGCAGGAACCTTCATTGCGCGCGTTCCCAGTGTGGGACTTCAATGTCGCATCGGCGAGGCGAAACTTGCTGATCGGTCT
>JBDSLN010000086.1:0-19525 GCA_039916365.1 Vicinamibacteria bacterium | reverse complement strand
AGGGCCTCGACCGCCGCGCATTTGCTGGGCCCGCGCGCCGTCGCATAAGCCTTGCCACCCAGAGCCTTCACCGTCTGAATCGCGGTGGTACCAATCCCACTGGCGCCGCCGTGGACCAGGAACGTTTCGCCCGGCTGCAGCCTTCCGCCTTCAAAGACGTTGGCCCACACTGTGAAAAAAGTTTCCGGCACCGCGGCCGCGTCGATTGACGAGAAACCCTTCGGGATCTTGAGGCATGAACCTGAGGGTGCGGCACAGTACTCGGCGTATCCGCCGCCCGCCACCAGCGCCATGACGTGATCGCCGAGTCGCAACGAAACGACATCACAGCCAAGCTCGACCACTTCGCCCGCGACCTCAAGGCCCGGGATATCGGTGACACCGGAGGGAGGCGAATACTTTCCCTCGCGCTGGAAGATGTCCGGACGGTTGACACCGGCCGCGGAGACCCGGATCAGGACATCGGCTGATCCGAGTTTAGGGATGTCTCGCTCCGTGAGTCGAAGGACCGACGGACCTCCGGGTTCCGTGATCTCGATCGCCCGCATCTTGCCCGGAATCGACTCAGCCACCACGCACCTCTTTCTCGATGCTCTGGACGCGTCGGTCCTTTCGGACACCGTCCAACATCGGATCGACACTCAGCACGACCAGCCACGGATCTCGCGCCGAGAGCGCCCGTTCCAGCGAAGCGATCGCAACTCCATTCTCACCCAAGGCTGCTTGAATCGTTGCTTGACGATAGGGTGCTAGACCTTCTGCCGAGAGACGCTCCAACAGCGCCGCACCTTCCGTCCGCTTTCCCGCGAGGATCAAAGAGCGGGCCAGGTTCGACTCCATCGTGGGGGACGCACCCGAGTGCAGGACCGCGGCGCGATGTTCCGCTTCGGCACGCGCGAATTGTCCAAGCCGATCACAGGCGAGGCCAAGCGCCCAGTGAGCCACGGCGAGCTCCGGCTCCAGTTCAATTGTCTGCTCCAGAGCCTTGAGGTCGGGCTCGTACTGCTGCGAGAGGTAGAGGTGAAACCCGGATCCGATCACCGCCTTGAGCGAAATTGGATCCAGCGCCGTCGCTTCACGGGCGGACGACACCGCGCGCATCGTCTCGCCATTGAGCGCGTAGTAGAGCGCCGACCACAGATGTGGTTCCACTCTTGCGGGTGCGAGCTTGCGGGCGCGTGCAAGCGCTTCTCCCGCGCCAGGGAAGTCGTAACGATCGAAGAGCCGTGAGAAGGCGGCCGATGCCTGGGCGTCGGCGGATTCGGGTGAGAGTTCGGCCGCTCGTTCTCCATGCTGCGCGGAAAGCGAGAAAACTTCGCGCCCTGGATCGAATCCGAACAGACCCTGCAGGAGCTGCGTGTCGCTCAGGCCGGCGTGCGCTTCGCCGGACCTCGCGTCGAGACGCAAAGCCTCTTCAAAGCACTGCGTTGCGCGATCAAGCGAAGCCCTTGTGAATTTGTTCCAGAAGTAGCGGCCTCGTAGAACAGACGCATGGGATAGCTGCTCGTGTTCACCCCGTACGGACGCCGCAGCGTCCGCACGCAGGCGATAGCCACGCTTAGAGATCGTTTCGATGGGTGCTGTCTCCCCGAGCGTCTTCCGCAGGAGAGCGACATGAACACTCAGGTTCGCCTCTTCCACAATGCTGTCCGGCCACGCTGCCTTCAGCAGCTCATCCTTGGTTGCGATCTGGCCGCGCCGCTCGATCAGGGCCACTAGAACCTCGACCGTCTTCATCGGAACCCTGACGATTTCGTCCTCGCGCAGTAGGAGCAGGGTGCGTGTATCCAAAGTGAAGGGGCCGAGTTGGTGAAGGGTCATGGTGGTGGACGACGGCGCGCGCTGTGCCTTTCGGAGACTTCCTAATTATGAGGCTTTGGAAGAGTTTTGGATCTATTCAGGGCTTTCTTAGGGACTGCGGCCCCTCATCGCCCGTAGCTTGTCCCTGCCGCATTCACGCGGTGTTTTCAAGGAGAAGACATGCCCTCATCATTGGTTCAAACGGCCGCAGTCCCCTCGCCGGAGATCGCCCGACGCGACCTCCGAAGCTTCACCGCCGGCATCGAGAAGCCTCTTCTGATCGCGATCGCTCGACGTCTTCCTGCATGGGTGCAACCGGATCACCTCACGGCACTCGGTCTGTTTTCGATGGCGGGAGCCGGATTGTGTTACCGGTTGGTCTCGCTGACGCCGCTCGCCCTTCTCGGGGCGAATGCCTTTCTCTTCCTCAACTGGTTCGGCGACAGCCTCGATGGAACGCTCGCGCGTGTGCGGGAGAAGCAACGCCCGCGCTTTGGCTTCTACCTCGATCACTTGGTCGATGCGTTCGGCGCGATCTTTCTGCTTGTGGGTCTGGCCGCGTCGGGCCTGGCGACGCCGCTCTCGGCGCTTGGGCTTCTCATCGCCTACTCGCTCCTTCAGATCCACATCGCGCTGAAGGCGCACGCCACCCATGTCTTTCAGATCGCTTTCGGCGGCGTGGGCGGCACGGAGGCGCGGATCGGCCTCGCAATTCTCAACACGCTTCTCCTGGTCGCGCCTTCGGCTCAGGGGCTTCTCACGCCCCTCGCGTGGATTCTCTGCTCAGGCCTTGTGGGTCTGGTCGTGATCGACGGCGTGGCGACGGCGCGGATGCTCGACCGGGAAGAACGTGCGCTGTGGGCGCGCGACTGACTATTGACCCTTGTTCAGTTCCTGCAGAACAACCTTCGCAACCGCTCGAAGTGTCTCGAACACGCCGGTTCCTTTGGATGCGCACGCTTCCACGATCGGTTCGGTGCGGCGGCAGAGAATCTTCTTCATCTCTTCCACCGGCAGTGCGGTCGGGAGGTCGCGCTTGTTGAACTGGAGCACGTAGGGAATCGAGTTGAAGTCGTAGCCCTGGCCCTTGAGGTTCGTCACCAGGTTGTCGAGCGCTTCGATATTCGCGTCCATGCGCTCTTCCTGAGAGTCGGCCACAAAGATGACGCCGTCGACGCCCTTCAAGATGAGCTTGCGGGAGGCATCGTAGAACACTTGGCCAGGAACCGTATAAAGGTGAAACCGGGTCTTGAAGCCGCGGACCGTGCCCAGTTCCAGGGGAAGAAAGTCGAAGAACAGTGTGCGATCGGTCTCGGTGGCCAGAGAGATCAGCTTGCCCTTGGTGCCGATGTTGCTCTTGTCGTAGATGTGCTGAAGATTCGTCGTCTTTCCACACAGGCCGGGGCCGTAGTAGACGATCTTGCAGTTGATCTCACGAGAGGCGTAGTTGATGAAGGTCATCTAAAGGTTCTTCGAGGCGCGGTGGAGGCTCGTTGTTCGTTCGGTTCGGGCTTAGCCGAACAGAGCGTCGATGTCGTCATCGGTGATTTCAGAGAACGGCGTCGCATGTTCCGACGCGGCGCCCTTGGCCTTCTCCAGTTCCATTTTGGCGAGAAGGCCGGCGAAGACTTCAGCGAGCTCCGCGGACGCGCGCTTCACCCGCAACCGCACCAGGCCGAGAGACGAACGCTCGTCGAAGATCACCACCAGGATGACCCGCGAGGCGACGATCGAAATGTGGATATTGTCTTTCTCGCCCTCGTGGAAGAGGATCGAGAACTCGCGTTCGCCGATCAGCTTGGCGAGCCCGTCCGTGGCGGCTACGTTGCCTGCGGTCAAGGAAGCGAGCGAAGTCGCGTCGATGTTTGAGGCGTCGCCCGCCGTGGCGATCTGCTGGCCGTTCTTGTCGACCAGGAACACGACCTGGGCGTTGCTGTCGGTGCGGAGCTTGGCCATGATCCCCTTGATCTGGTTGAACTCCAGCTCGTACATGACAATATCGGGCCCAGCCATCCAAAACTCCTTAAAGACTTAGCTCATGGTGTCGCGACTTCGCGGGACCCCCCTCTTTGGTCGAAGAGAACCGAGAGGCCCGCCATGAGATCAGGGCGAAGGATACACCTCCCCCTTAGACTTACTGGTGAAACTGTATGGATTATCCCAAGCCGATCGCGAGGTTGATTGAGGAGTTGCGTCGGCTGCCGGGCCTGGGCCCGAAGTCGGCGCAGCGTGTCGCCTTTCATCTCCTGAAAGGAAGAGCCGAGGACAACAACCGCCTCGCCTCCGCGATCGAAGCCCTCTCGGCCAGCATCGGTTTGTGCGAGCGCTGCAATTCATTCACCGACCTCGCGATCTGCGCCATCTGCACAGACCCGACGCGTGTCGACACCGTGGTTTGCGTGGTGGAAGAGCCGGGCAACATCATGGCGGTGGACCGAAGCGGCTGGTATCGCGGCCGCTATCACGTGCTCCACGGCGCCCTGTCGCCGATTCAAGGGATCGGGCCCGACGAACTCCGCATTCAGGGGTTGCTCGACCGGGTGCGTCTAGGGCTCGCCACGGAAGTCATCCTGGCGACCTCGCCGACCGTGGAAGGCGAGGCGACGGCGATCTATCTAGCCCGGCTTTTGAAGGCTCTCGGTGTAAAGGTCACGCGCATCGCCACCGGAATTCCCGCGGGGTCCGACCTTGAGTGGGCCGACGAGGTCACGATGACCCGCGCACTGGAAGGACGCCGCGAGTTTTAAAAAACCTTATCGTCCCTGGATCGCCAGCAGTGCTGCCTGAGCCGCGTTCTTCACTGCCGGATCCGGATCGGTCAGAGCCGCCGACAGAGGAGCCAGAGCCATCGAGGCACCCGGGCCGATGCGGCCGAGGGCCTGAGCCGCCGCCACGCGAACCGAAGCGTTTGCATCGGCCAGCGCCGCCATGAGCGCGCGCGTTGCGGGTGCCGCATCCGGACCAAGCGAGGCGAGAGCGAAGGCGGCGCGTTCGCGCGACTCAGCCTCCGGCATCTTGAGGTCCAACGCGATACGGAGAGGGTCGGCGGCGGTTTGAGGTGAGTTCCGAGAGGCTTCCGCCTGGCGCTGATCCGCCTTGGTCACGAAGCGATTTCGCTTCGGCGCGTCGGCGGGCGTGGGAGAAACCGGCACCGCGACGTCCTCCACGCTCAATCCAGTGGTCAGCGCTTCGTAGCTGCGCTGGGCTTCGCTCGCGGCTGTGCGTGCGTCACGGGCGCGGCGGTCGGCTTCCTCCGCTTCCTTGTTCAAGCGATCACGCTCGGCTCGAGACTTTTCGATCTGTTTGACCAAGTCCTTGCGTCGTCGCTCGTCTTCCTTGCTTCCGGTGACGGTGGGCGCAGGTAGGTCACGCTGACCCTGCACCTGTGCTGCGGACGCGAGGGTCGCCGCCTCCGGCGCCGACTGCGGACGTCGCGCATTCCTGTCAGCGTCTTCCTGCTCCTTTTTGAGCGCAGCCATGCGATTCTTCTCGGCGTTGTCGCGCGCCTTGGCCGCTTCGCGTTCGGCGCGCTCTTCATCTTGACGCCGGCGTTCGGCATTGCGCGCGTCCTGCGCCTTGGTTCGGTCCTCTTCTTTCTTGCGTGCCTTTTCCGCTTCGAGGCGCGCCTTCTCTTCCGCCTTGCTGACGCGATCCTGGGAATCACCGGTCGCCTGCGCGGGAGCGCTGTCCGCGGGACCCAGAACGGAGCGGGACGTCCGAACCGCGCCCTTGTCGCGATTCCGCGCCATCGCTTCCGCGTCCTTGCGCTCCCGCTCGGAGGTGCTTCTCAACGATCGCTCCTCGTCGTCTGCCGCCTTCTTCGCGTCGCGCGCGAAGCGCTGCTGTGCTTTTTCGTCCAGCGGGGTGGAAACAGCCTGCGGGTCCTGCGAATGAACCATGGCCGCGGCGAACATCAACGAAAATGTCAGCGAAGCGCGTCCGGCGGATTTGATAAAGATGGAATTCATCCTTGAGTCCTTGCGATGTTCCCGGAGTCAACGTGAGTAAGCTCGCGGGGAGGGGGTTGTTGATTCTAACTTTGAACCCCTTTCCATTCTCTGCCCTTGCCCGACGAACCGCGTTCACCCCGCTCCCTTGCTGACCTCGCCCGCAGACATGGTCTGGACGCGGGGTTTGACGAGGTGCGTGTAGCCAGAGCGACCGCACCCGCTGTCCTCCAGCACTTCAAGGGCTGGGTCGAGATGGGCCGGGCCGGCACCATGGACTATCTGGTCGAGCAGGCCGATCGACGGTCCGACCTCACCAACGCGTTTCCATGGGCGCGTTCCATCATCGTCTGCGCGCTTCAGTACGACACGCCGCATCCCTACTCGGTGGTCTCCTCGGAAGACACTGCCTGGATCGCGCGGTACGCCTGGGGCGACGACTATCACGACGTCGTGCGGGCCCGGCTCGAGGCGCTCAGGAAGAGCCTTGGCGATGCGCTGGGGGCGTTTGAGACGCGTGCCTACGTCGACACGGGGCCAGTCGCGGAGAAGGCCTACGCAGTCGCGGCCGGCCTCGGCAGCTACGGAAAAAACACTTGCGTTCTGAACCAGCGGCTCGGTTCCTGGTTTTTCATAGGGGTCCTGATCACGGATCTCGATGTTGTGGCCGACGCGCCGACGAGCGATATTTGTGGCTCGTGCCGCGCCTGCCTCGACGCGTGTCCCACCCAGGCGTTTCCCGCGCCGTACGTTCTCGATGCACGCCGTTGCATCAGCTACCTCACGATCGAAGTGAAGGACACCGTCGATCTGGACCTGCGCCCGTCCATGGGGAAGCAGGTCTTCGGCTGCGACATTTGCCAGGATGTCTGCCCCTGGAATCGCAAGCGCCAGGTCTCCGGCGGTCCCGCCTTCGCGCCGCGTGAGCACAGCGTGTCGCCCTCGTTTGAAGACCTGGCATCGCTGACGCCCGATGAGTTTCAACTGCGCTTCCGCAACAATCCGGTGAAGCGGACGAAGCGCCGCGGATTGCTCCGTAACGTCGCGCTCGCGATTGGCAATGCCGGTTCGCGGAAGCATCTGCCGTTGCTCGAAGCACTCATTTCCGATGAGGACCCGATCATCCGCGAGCACGCGCTTTGGGGGCGGACGCGCCTCCTCGAGCGACTGACCGCGCAAGACAGTCCTCGGCCCGGTCGAGTATAAGAACCTGTGAACGCCGTGCCCGCGAAGAACCTCTTTGGCCTTTCCCTGGCCGAAATCGAAGGCGTCGTGACTTCGCTGGGCGAGCCGCGTTTCCGGGCTCCGCAGATCTATTCCTGGCTCTATGCCAAGCGCGCGCAAGGACTTGGAGCGATGACCAACCTGCCCGCCGCGCTCCGGACGGTGCTGGGCGAGCAGAACGAAGTGCGCCGCATCGCGGTGGCGGATCGGCAGCTTTCCACCGATGGGACGATCAAGACGCTGTTCCGATGCGACGACGGGGCCACCATCGAAAGCGTCTACATCCCGGAGACGCGGCGTCAGACGATTTGCATTTCCACGCAGGCGGGATGCCCGGTCAAGTGTGCTTTCTGTCTGACCGGCATCAGTGGCTACAAACGCAATCTCAAGCCCTGGGAAATCCTCTCCCAGGTCGCCGATGTCATGGATGAGGCGGCGCGCATGTCGCCGCGGGACGAGCGTCCCTGGAACGTGGTGGTGATGGGAATGGGGGAGCCGCTGCTCAACTACGAGAACACCATGGCGGCGCTGCGGATCCTGATGGACCCGGAAGGCTTTGCCATCACCCCGAAGAAGCTCACGCTTTCGACCGTCGGCATTCTGCCCGCGCTGGAGAAGCTCAAGCTCGAGCCGGTCCGTCCGAACCTGGCCATTTCGTTGCATGCACCCAATTCGAAACTGCGCGGCGAACTGATGCCGATCGAGAATAAATACGCACTGAAGGACGTCATCGAAGCGGCCGACTCCTACCCTTCGCCGCGTGGGGGGCGCGTCACCTACGAGTACGTGCTTCTTCGCGATGTCAACGATAAGGATGAACACGCCCACGCCCTCGCGAAACTTCTGCGTGGACGTCACGGCAAGGTGAATCTGATTCCGCTCAACGCCGCCGAGCAGATTCCCTTCGACGCTCCGCGCAAAGCGCAGGTCGCGCGCTTCGAAGGCATTCTTATCGACGCGGGCATTCCGGTGTCCGTTAGAAAGCCGCGTGGACAGGACGTGCTCGCAGCTTGTGGCCAGCTTCATATGAAGAAGACTCCGTCCCCTTTCTAGAGTCGCGCACGTTTGAACACCACCGTTCCTACGCGTGAGAGCGCGAGCCGCCGATCGGTCTGGATGCTTGGCTTCGTCTTGCTGCTCTCCTCGATTGCCTTTTTGGTCGGATTGTCAGACGCGCCGATCGAGCGGGCGGAGATCTACTTTCTCGACGCGGCTCGCGCCATGATCGAGCGGTCAGACTGGCTGGTGCCCTACTACCGGGGCGAGCCCTTCTATGACAAGCCGCCGCTGACCTACTGGCTGGTGGCGGCGAGCTTCCAGGCGTTTGGTCCCAGCCTGTTCTCGGGCCGACTGGTCGCCGCACTCCTCGCTCTCGCCACCCTCGTCGGTACGGCGCTCTCCACCAGGCGCCTCGTGGCGCGCGATTCATCCGGAGCCGGCTCCATTGAAGGCGCGACCGCTTCCTTTTTCGCGACCGCCATACTGGCAACGAGCTACGCCTTCGTCAGCTTTGCGCGCTTGACCATGTCCGACATGTTGCTCACGCTTCTGACCCTGCTCGCGGGCGTCGCGTATCTGCGCGCCGAGACGGAGTTGCGGCAGGCATGGCTCGTTCCTTGCGGCGCTTTGCTTGGTCTTGCCTTTTTGGCTAAGGGGCCGATCGCGTGGATCTACTTTGGGGCCTTACTGGTGGCATTCGCAGTCATCGAGCGCCGATTGCCCAGAGTCTTCACTCCCGCGGGGGTCGCAGGAACAATCGCCGCGGTCGGCATCGGTGCGAGCTGGTTCTGGTTCGTCTACCTGCGCGAAGGCATCGAGCCCCTCAAGTGGTTTTTCCTGCGTGAGAATCTCCAGCGCTTCGCGGCGAACACCTACGACGCGGACCAGCCCTTGTGGTACTACTTCGCGGTCTACGCTGTCGAAGGCCTGCCCTGGTCGCTGCTCGCGATTCCCGCGGCGATCTTCGCGTTCCGCGCGTCTACTCCGAAAATCTTCCGCATCCTTCTGGTGTGGTCCCTGTTGATGCTGGTTCCGCTCTCGCTCGCCAAGGGAAAGATCGACTACTACCTTCTTCCAATCCTGCCCCCGCTCAGCATTCTGATCGGCGGGTATCTCGCCACCGGCCAGCCATCGAAGGAGCTCCTGAGATCCCTCGCCATCGGCGCCGCGATTCTGCTGGTGGGCGCCGTGTTCTTTCCCATGCTTCCAGCACCGTTCGCGCCTTCGGCCGCCGCGATTTTTTGCATGCATGGCTTCCTTGCCATCGCGGCCGCATTCAGCTTGGGCGCGGCGATTCGGCCCCGCACCACGGTGGTGGTGCTCATTTGCGCCATGGCGGTTCTCGGAACCGCTCTTTTCCTCTTCGGGTCCATCGTCCCCGCCTATCGAGTGGCTCAGCCGACGGAGGAGTTTCTCGACCACATCGCGCGCGAGCGCGTGTTCACGCCTGATTTACAGATTGCGGTATGTGATGACACCCTGCGTCTGCAGCGCGACATCCTTTTCTCGCTTCGCATCCCCGTGGTCGAACAATGCGAGCTCTGGGCTGTCATTTCATCCTCGTTCAAGTTTCTAGTGATTGTGACGCCTGCCCAGGAGCGGTCGTTGCGCACCGCGGAGAACGTCCGCCACATTGCCACCCTGAAGCTTCTTCCCGCCGACATCACTCGGATCGGCACATTGCTTCAGGGTGCGACGGTTTCGAAGATCGGCCTGCTCGCAAATTTCCAGACCACGGATCCGGTGGCGCGATGGAAGCGGAATCGAGAGTTCAAGCGTTGGCTCGATACCCCGGAAGGACAGAAGGCCGAAGCGGACCGTTTCGAGCGAGAGCGACTGCTTTCGGAAGAACGCCGCAAGGCCGGACTCAAATAACCGCTTCCGTCGTTGCCTTGGCTAACATCCACGCCTCATCGTCCCCTTAAATTCGTCAAAGGAACTCATGATCAGACGACCCTTCCTGTTTGTTGCGACCGTCCTGCTGGCAATGGCTTCATCCGCCATGGCACAACTGCGGGGCGGCGGCGGTGATGACTCCAAGGACGCGACCATCGCCTCGCTCCAGGCGGAGATCCGCAAGCTTCAGACCCAACAGATGCATCAAGGTCAGCAGATCCGCAAGGACATCGACGACTGGATGTGGTTCTCGCGCATGGCCGACGTAGCCAAGGTCGACAAGGTCCGCTTCACTTCGTCGAAGCCGCCCAAGCAAACGAATCCCACCGGGCAGGGCTATGGCAACCCGATGATCATGTCGGCTTACACCTTCATTCCGCTGACCCTCAAGCCGAACCAGAAGGCGCCCTTGATCGTGATGGTTCACGAAGGCATCCACAGCAGCTTCGACATCCTTCAGAACCTGCGCGCCGCGCGCGAACTGCTGGCCGAGGGTTACGTGATCGTGGCGCCCGAATATCGAGGTTCGACAGGCTACGGCGGCGGCCTCTACGATCAGATTGACTATGGTGGTGCCGAGATCGACGACACGTATTCCGCGCGCAACTGGGCGGTGGAGAATCTTCCCGTCGATCCGATGAAGGTCGGCATCATCGGCTGGAGTCACGGCGGTTATCACACGCTGCTCAACATCTTGACCTGGCCCAAGGCCTATCAGGTGGCGTACGCCGGCGTGCCGGTTTCTGACCTGATCGCGCGCATGGGATACAAGAACGATGGCTACCGCTCGATCTTTGAAGGCTTTCTCGGCAAGTCTGCCGATCAGAACGTCGCCGAGTACAAGAAGCGCTCGCCTTATTCGCTAGCGGCGAAGCTCGAAACGCCGCTCCTCATCCACACCACCACGAACGACGAAGACGTGAACGTGCTCGAAGTCGAACACCTTATTGACTCGCTTAAGGCGGCAGGAAAGAAGTTCGAGTACAAGATCTACGACAACGCTCCGGGCGGGCACTACTTCAATCGCATCGATACGCCGCTCGCGAAAGAATCGCGCAAGGAAGTCCTCGCGTTTCTCGCCAAGTACTTAAAATAGGCGTCTTGGATCAGAAATTCCACGGCTGGACCCGATGCTCCGCGCCCGTCTTAGCGGTCGTCGCGTCGTTCATCGGCTGTGGCGCGGGCGCTCAAGCAGCCAAGACGGAACCCGCAGTCGCGGCGAAGCGTCCACCCAATCTGGTCGTGGTGTTGCTCGACGACGCGGACGTCGAGATCACGGAAGCGATGCCGCGCCTTCGCTCGCTGTTCTTCGACAAGGGCGTCCGTTTTTCGTCGCACATCGCGAACACGCCGCTGTGCGGACCTTCGCGCGCGATCCTGATGTCGGGCCAGTATGCCCACAACAACAAGGTCTACTACAACAACGGCCCTGAAGGCGGCTACACCCCGTGGATGAAGGGAGGCTACGATGAGCGCAGCCTCGGCCCATGGCTTCAGGCGCGCGGCTATCGCACCGGCATTTTTGGGAAGTACATCAACGATTATCCGACGGGCCAGGCCGAGACCTTCGTACCCAAAGGCTGGGATGATTTCCGCGGCATCCTCTCCGACCGCGAAGCGCACAATATTCATTTCACGATGAATGAGAACGGCGCCTTGAAACTCTATGAGGCTTCAAAGGGCGGCTACCAGACGGACGTCCTCAGCGCGCGCATGGGCAGTTTCATCCGGGCCAAAGCCGCGGTCGACAAACCGTTCTTCGCCTTCTTGTCGTTGAGCGCGCCGCATGTTCCACCAGAACCGGCCGAGCGGTATCTCAAGGAGTTCGCCGGCGAGACGGCGCCGCGCAAACCCTCGTACGACGAGGCAGACCTCAGCGACAAGCCCAAGGCGCTGCGCGAGCAGTCGCAACCCCTGACCAAGGCCGATGTGCTTCAGATCGACCTGACCTACCGGGAGATGAAGGCATCCCTGCTCTCCGTTGAGGATGCGATGGAGGCGCTGATCAAAACCCTCACCGAAACCGGCGAACTGTCGCGCACTTTCATCTTCTTCACGTCGGACAACGGCTGGTTCCGCGGAGAGCATCGAATCCCGGGCGAAAAGTACGCGCCGTACGAGGAGTCGATCCGAGTTCCAATGATTGTGCGTGGTCCGGGTGTTCCGGAAAATCGTGCGATCGACAACGTCATTGGCATCGTGGATCTCACGCCGACCTTGCTTGACCTTGCGGGCGCGCCCGACACCGAACTGTCGCAGCGCGACGGACGCTCGTACGCTCCCCTTCTCGCACCGGCTTCCAAGACGACCGTTCCGTGGCGGGAGTCGATTCTGATCGAGCACTTCGGCGGCGGAGCGCCTTTCCGAGTGCGGTCCTACTCGGGCGTTCGTTCGGAGAACGATGTCTACATCGAGTACGTCACGGGTGAGAAGGAGTACTACGACCTTCGCAAGGATCCGTACCAGATGGACAACAAGGCCGCGTCCTTGTCGGCGAAGGAGGCAAACCGGCTATCGGCTCACGTGGCCGCTCTGAAGGATTGTGTGGCCGAAGCATGTCGCAAGGCGGAGAGCGCCTCCGCGGCGTCTCAAACCGTCAAGCCGGAGTAAGCCAGTGCAGGCCGAGGGCCAGCACCAGCACCGTCGCCAGAACACCCCATCCGAAACGCGCGGGGTCGGTCTCACGACGGTCGAATTTGTTTGAGCGGTTGAGGAAGATCGCGACCACGAAGAGCGTCGCGAAAATCAACGCCGCCTTTTCGAGATCGACTCCGTAGGCTTGGTTCGAGAAGGAATTGCCGGGGAGGCTCGGCTCGAAGTTCGTCGCGGGGTTCGTGAACATCGAGCGATAGGGGTTGACGTTCTTTCGCCAGTCGCTCGCCATGCTGTCCGTGATCTGACTGCCGAGAACGAAGAGCAGCACCGCCGTCGCCACGAGCTTCGGCGACGCTTTATCCCGCAGGGTGAGCACCAAGAAAAAGGCGGGAATGAAGGCCACGGGCGCCATCAGCCGCGCGGGGGAACCGAGAGACGCGCCGTCGTGCACCGCCGACGTCAGCCATACGACGACGAACAGGCTCAGCATTTCGAGCATTGGGCGCAGCGGAAGCTTTCGCGCCGCGGTCATGAATCCGAGCAGGAAAAGAGGCGCGAAGATGAAGAGGCCGTCGCGTCCACCGATCAGAGCCTTGACCAACCCGGCGAGGAAGCGCAGAGAGAATGGATTCGGGGAACCGACGTATTCCTCGGCCTGGCGGATGTAGAGCCCCTCGGGGCGGAACAGCCCGGAGATGTGGAAGCAATAGAGCAGCGAGCTGAAAGCCGTGATCGCGAACGCGGTGACGAACAGCGCCTTGACCCTCCGGGCGGTCCGCGGCCGGATCAGGCCCATGAACGCGAACAGTCCGGCCACGACCGTGAGCTTGGGATGGATCCACAGCAAATACCCGATCACGAAGCCGGTGATGAGCGCCCCGCCGGCGCCGAGTTTCAGTTCACTGCCGCGCAGCCGACGGATCAACCACGGGAAGATCAGGAGGGAGACACTCTCGGGGAAGAGCTGATAGCCGCCCACGAACACCGGCGCCGACAGAAGCACGATCGCCACGAACACCGCCGAGCCGAGCGCATCTCGCGCTATCTCCTGCGAGAGAAGCCACAGCTGCCACCCGCTCAGCGCCCAGACAAGGGAGAGCAGGGCGGCAACGTAGATGCCCGGATCGCGTTCCGGCAAAACCGCCTCGCCGATCCCAAGCCCCACCGCGATGATCGCGGGCAAGCCCGGTGGCTGCAGGTGGTACATGCCACCGTGCAGTCCGCGCACCGTCCAGTTGCCGACGTCCCAGACATGATCCGGAGGAACCACGACCGGTTTGAACAGCGCAGAGAAGGCGTCGCGGCCGGTGAGGATCAGGTTGCGAGTCTGCTGAAAGCGCAGGGAGAGGTCGGGAGTCTCCGTGCGACCACTGCTGATGTCGGCATCCGTATCGCGCAGGATGCTGAACGCGATGCGCAGGTACTTCGGCTCGTCTCCACCAAAGGCTTGCGCCTCTTTCTCCTGCTGAGGCACCCGCACGAACGCAACGATCAGAATCACCACGAATCCGAGCACCGTGAACGGAAGCGTCGGGCTCACTGATTCGAGGAAGGAAATCGGAGCGGCGAGCGACAAACGGCTCTGGAAGATCGACCAGACGATCACGATCGCGCCCAGGCAAACCAGCAGATTGCGTCCTGGAAACAGCAGGTACGCGACCAGCGGAGGGAGATTCGCGGCAGTCACCACACCACTCGCCAGGAAGGGCAGGGCCGTGATGGAAACGCCGGTGGCCAGATTTTTCAGCATGGGCGACGGGCGAGGAGTCTATGACCGATCTTCGGAACGTCCCGTCGAGGCTGGATAGAAGGACGAGTGCGGGCGGCTAAGCTTCGGCCAATGACGACCTGGATTGTCACCGGCGGCGCCGGCTTCATCGGATCGAACTTCGTACGGCGGGCTCTGGAGACAACCACTCATCACCTGGTCGTGTTTGACGCTCTAACCTACGCCGGCCATCGTGAGAGCCTCGATGACCTCGTCGGCGAACGCCTGACCTTCGTGCAGGGCGACATCGCGAACCGCGATCAGGTGCGCGCCCTTTTCGCCGCCCACGTGCCGCAGGCGATCGTCAACTTCGCGGCGGAGAGCCACGTCGATCGGTCGATCGATGGCCCAGGCGATTTCGTCCGCACCAACGTGAATGGAACCTTCGAACTGCTGGAAGCATCGCGCGCGATGGTTGCCGCGCTGCCCGCCGAGGACAAGGCCGCGTTTCGTTTTCTCCACGTCTCGACGGATGAGGTGTACGGTTCGCTCGGCGACACGGGTGCCTTCCGCGAAGACACTCCTTACGCGCCCAACTCGCCCTACTCCGCGTCGAAAGCGTCAGCCGACCATCTCGTGCGCGCGTGGCATGAGACCTACGGCCTGCCTACGATCATTACGAACTGCTCGAACAACTACGGTCCGTATCAGTTCCCCGAGAAGCTCATCCCGCTGATGATCATGAACGCGCTTGAAGGCAAGAACCTTCCGATCTACGGTGACGGCGGCAACATCCGTGACTGGCTCTTCGTGACCGATCACTGCGACGCGATCCTCGCTGCTCTTCAGCGTGGCAAGGTTGGAGAAAAGTACAACATCGGCGGCAATTCCGAGCGCACCAATCTTCAGGTGGTGGATGCTCTGTGCGCCGCGATTGAAACCGAGCGTCCAGCCGCTTCAAATTCTGCGCTCAAGGCGGCGGGCAAGGCGAGCTACCCCGATCTCAAGACCTTCGTAAAGGATCGGCCCGGCCATGATCGGCGCTACGCGATCGACGCCTCGAAGATCCGGTGCGAACTGGGCTTCGAGCCGAAGCACGCCTTTGAGTCGGGTCTGCAGGAAACGGTTCGCTGGTATCTGGACAACACGAACTGGAGTTCCGCAGTCACCCGCGGCAAGTACGATCGCGAACGTCTCGGCGGCCTTTCCTCGACCACCGAAAAGAAATAGGAGCCGGTCATCAAAGGCATCATCCTCGCCGGCGGGTCCGGTACAAGGCTCTATCCGCTGACCATGGCGGTCTCCAAACAGCTTGTCCCGATCTATGACAAGCCGATGATCTACTACCCGCTGACCACGCTGATGCTGGCGGGGATCCGCGACATCCTGATCATCACCACGCCGGAAGACCAGGAGGCTTTCAAGCGCCTGCTGAAGGATGGATCGCAGTTCGGGATCAGGATCGAGTACGCGGCTCAGCCGAGTCCCGACGGTCTGGCCCAGGCGTTCATCATTGGGCGCGAATTCGTGGGCGATGACAGTGTCGCTCTCGCACTCGGCGACAACATCTTTTACGGCGACGGATTGCCGCGCGATCTTCAGATGGCCGCGAAGCGCGAATCGGGCGCCACGGTTTTCGCCTACCGCGTGAAGGATCCGGAGCGCTACGGGGTGGTTGCTTTTGATGCAGAAGGACACGCCACGAGCCTTGAAGAGAAACCGAAGCAGCCGAAGTCGAATTTCGCGGTGACCGGCCTCTACTTCTACGACAACCGCGTGCTCAATATCGCGGCGTCTCTGAAGCCGTCGCCCCGCGGCGAACTGGAGATCACGGACGTCAATCGCAAGTACCTCGAGCTGTCCGACCTCAACGTGATCATTCTCGGACGCGGAATGGCTTGGCTGGACACGGGCACGCACGAGTCGCTGCTTCAGGCGTCCACGTTCATCCAGGCCATCGAAGAGCGGCAGGGCCTGAAGGTCGCCTGCCCCGAAGAAGTTGGGTTCAAGATGGGCTTCATGAAGCTCGAAGACGTGGAGCGCGCAGGCAGGATCATGGCGAAGAACGAGTACGGCCAGTATTTGCTGCGGATGGTGGCGGAGGAACGAGGGCTTTGAAGGTCACGGAAACCGATCTACCCGGAGTTGTGATCATTGAGCCGAGAGTCTTTCAGGATCCGCGCGGTTTCTTCCTGGAGACATTCAGCGCCAATCGTTACGAAGCGTCGGGTATTCCCGGCCCCTTCGTTCAGGACAATCACTCACGTTCTCTCAAGGGCACGGTGCGCGGTCTTCATCTGCAGGTTTCAAAACCGCAAGGCAAGCTCATGCGAGCAGTCTCCGGGTCGATGCTCGATGTCGCGGTCGATGTGCGTGTCGGCTCGCCGAATTTTGGAAAATGGACGTCGGCGCTCCTCTCGGGGGAGAACTTCAAGCAGCTCTACGTTCCGCCGGGCTTCGCTCATGGATTCGCGGTGCTCTCCGACATCGTGGAGGTCGAATACAAGTGCACCGGCTACTACGACCCAAGCGATGAGCTCACGGTGTTCTGGAGTGATCCGGGCATCGGCATCGAATGGCCTGTGGGTGACCCGATCCTCTCCGCTCGCGACAGCCATGCCCTTCCACTTTCACAATTGATGGATCGCCTGCCGCGATTCGTCGCGTAACCAAGCCATGCGGATTTTGCTCACGGGCGCGGCGGGCCAACTCGGCCGACAGATTCAAGCCCGGAACAAGACTCATGACATCTCAGCGTTCGGACACGCCGCGCTCGACATCTCCTCTCTCGAAGACGTACGAGCAGCGGTCAAGGCGCACAAACCGGACCTGGTCCTGAACGCGGCCGCATTCAACGATGTGGATGGCGCGCAGGCAAATCCCGACGCGGCGTTTCGGGGCAACTCGCTGGGTCCCCGAAATCTTGCATTGGCTGCCGCCGAATCAGGTGCCGCGATTCTTCACGTTTCCACCGACTACGTTTTTGATGGCGAAGCGCGCACGCCGTATCACGAGTACGACACTCCGGCTCCGTTGTCCAACTATGGCCTTAGCAAGCTTGCAGGCGAAGTAGCGGTGCGTGAGCAGAGCGCGCGGCACTACGTCGTCCGGACGTCATGGGTTTACGAAATCCACGGCAACAATTTTCCGAACACCCTGCGTCGCCTCGCCGGCCAGCAGCCAGAACTGCGGATCGTCAGCGATGTGAAGGGTTCGCCTACTTCGGCGAAGCATCTGGCGCAGTCCATCTTGACGTTGATCGAGACGGGTGCTTACGGCACGTATCACCTGTCCGGCGCGGGCAGTGGCGCCTCCTGGTTCGAGATCGCGAGTCATCTGTTCAAGGAATTGGGGCTGACCGCGACCCTCACTCCGGTGACCGCCGCTGACTTCCCAAGACCTGCCCCCCGCCCGGCCTATTCAGTCTTGCGTACAATTCAGCAACCGCAGATCCTCCTGCCGTCGTGGCAGGACGGAATTGCCGAGTTCGCTCGCGAAATCAAATCACAAGCTGGAGACAACGCTCAATGAAGCTTCTTGCCTGCGCGACTGCGGTCGCCCTGTTCGCAAGTTCCGCCTACTCGCAAGAGAAGGTCGACTACGCCGCTGTTCAAAAAATTCGCGACGAGGCGCTCGGAAGCAACTCTCAAGTCATGGAGACCATCCGTCAGCTGACCGACGTGATCGGACCACGTCTCACCGGTTCGCCCAACCTGAAGAACGCGAATGAATGGACGCGCAAGCAGCTCGAAGACTGGGGCATGGCGAACGCCCATCTCGAATCATGGGGCCCTTTTGGTCGCGGTTGGTCTTACGACAAGGCGTCGGTGACGATGCTATCGCCGCAGGGCGCCGCGTTGATCGCGGTTCCCAAGGCGTGGACGCCGGGCACCAACGGTCCGCAGCGCGGCAGGGTGGTGCGCGCGGGACGCCTCGAGTCTGAAGCCGATCTCGACAAGTGGAAGGGCAAGCTCGAGAACGCGATTCTTCTTGTGGGCGATGCCCGCGAGTTGAAGGCGCCCGAAGCGAATCTCTTCCAGCGCTACGATGAAGAACGTCTCGCCAAACTCGGCGTCTTCGAGTTCCCCCGCCGTCCCGGCGCGCCTGCCGCCGCCGCTCCCGGTGGCCCGGCCGCCGATCCTCAGGCGTTCATCCGCCGCTTCGCCTTCCAGAAGACGCTGCGTGAGTTCCTCGCCAAGGAGAAGGTTCTCGCCACCATCGAAGGCTCCGGCCTCGATGCCGGCATGCTCCGCAGCGGCGGCGGTGGTTCGCGCGAAAAGGGAGAAGAGACCGGTCCCCTCGCACTCGTACTCGCGGCAGAGCACTTCAACCGCATCGCGCGTTTGATGGACAAAAAGATCGACGTTGAACTCGAGATTGACGTGAAGGCGCGCTTCCACGACGACGATCCGATGGCCTACAACACCATCGCGGAAATACCTGGCACCGATCCCGTCAAGAAGAACGAGATCGTCATGGTCGGAGCGCATCTCGACTCGTGGCACCTCGCGACCGGTGCTACCGACAACGCTGCGGGTTCGGGGGTCGCGATGGAAGTCATGCGCATCCTCAAGGACATGAAGCCCAAGCGCACCATCCGCATCGGCCTGTGGACCGGTGAAGAGCAGGGCCTTCTTGGTTCCGCCGCTTACGTTCGTGAGCACTTCGGAGCGCGTCCCCAGCCGAAGCCGGAAGACCGCGGCACCCCTGCGTTTCTTCGTGGACCGCAGGGCCCGATTACGTTGAAGGCCGATCAGGCAAAGGTTTCCGCTTACTTCAATCTCGACAACGGCACCGGAAAGGTCCGTGGCGTCTATCTTCAGCAGAACGCGTCCGCAGCCCCGATCTTCGAATCCTGGATCATGCCCTTCGGCGATCTCGGCGTCACCACGCTGACCATGCGCAACACGGGTGGCACGGATCACCTCTCGTTCGACGCAGTAGGCATTCCCGGATTCCAGATGATCCAAGACGAAGCCGACTACGACACCCGCACCCATCACACCAACCTGGATACCTTCGATCGAATCCAGCGTGAAGACATGATGCAGGCTTCGGCCGTGATGGCGTCGTTCGTTCTTCACGCGGCCAACCGGGATGAGATGTTCCCGCGCAAGTCGCTTCCGAAGGACACGATCATGCCGGCGCCTGCTCCGTCGCCCATGCCGAAAAAGAAGTAATCACGCGCCTTCGATAGAGTTCCCGCTTGGAGCGGGAACCTTCGAACAAAGAGTCGCACGCGCGGGAGCGCGTACCTAGGCGTGAAGGCAGGTTGCCTGGTCGGGTGATCTGCCTTTTTCTTTTGGCTTACTTCGTGACCCGGCTTTCGAGCCTCAGCGTGCTTCCCATCTTTTTG
>JBDSLN010000085.1:0-4519 GCA_039916365.1 Vicinamibacteria bacterium | reverse complement strand
GATCAGATCGTCGAATCCAGGTGGGCCCGTACCGCCGGTGCCGCTGCGTCCACGGCGGCCGACATCGACGCTCAGCTCGGCCCGCGCACGTCTCTGCTGGTCGATTACTCGGTCAACGCGGAGCAGGTCACCGCCGATGCGATGCGCTCCGTCCTCGGCGTTGAACGCTCGGCACTTAATGATGATGAAGCGATCGAGCGCGCGCTCTCGCCCGCTCTCAATTCCTATCGGCTGGACGCGTTGGACCTGGCGCCCTACTCGCCCATCTCCCGGGTCTCTCACCACGCCAACTACACCTTCCTCAAGAAGCTCTCACACACCGCCGATTCGCAGGATCAGCGTCATCGCATGACGCCCGCCTCGCGCCCCATGTTGACGCTGACCCACACGACGCAGCCCGACGTCGTGATTCCGCCATTGATCGCCGCGAACGCAGAAGCGCGCGCGGTTTTCGAAGACGCGGTAGCACACGCGTGGCGCGCCAAGGAAACGCTGCTCGCGATGGGCGTTCCTGATGAAGTGGCGGTCTACGTCCTTCCCAACGCAACGGCACTCCGCTTCCACGAATCCGGCTCGCTGATGTATCTGGCGCACAAATGGGTGATGCGCACGTGCCTCAACGCGCAGGAAGAGATTTACCGCGCGTCAATGGACGAGCTGGAGCAGGTCCGCGCCGTGCATCCCAGGCTCGCCCGACACATGGGCCCTCCTTGCGTGCTGAGGCGCAATCGCATCACGCCCACCTGCACGGAAGGCGAGCACTTCTGCGGCATTCCCGTGTGGCGTGACTTCCCGAATATCACCCGCCGGCTCTGATTCCGATGAGCGCTCCCCCTATCGCCGAACCCCGGATCTCCGGCTGGGGTCGCGTCTTTGGGCCGGGCCGTGAGGTCGTCTCAGAAGATATAGAGACGCTGACGAAGTCGGCCACACTGACGCGGGGCCTGGCGCGTTCGTACGGCGATTCGTCGCTTCCCCATCCTGCAGATGGAGTGGTCGCGTCAACGCGTCTCGCCGATCGAATTCTGGCGTTTGATGAGTCGACCGGAGTCGTGAAGGCGGAGGCGGGCTTCTCTCTGCTCCAATTGAACCGGACGTTCTGGCGGCGT
The DNA here is from genome assembly GCA_039916365.1 of Vicinamibacteria bacterium. Taxonomy (GTDB): domain Bacteria; phylum Acidobacteriota; class Vicinamibacteria; order Fen-336; family JAGNNV01; genus JAGNNV01. The sequence goes on along the minus strand of JBDSLN010000085.1, from coordinate 3,410 downwards.
AACTTCGCGGGGCCGGTGGCGCCGGGCACCCAGTTCATCACCCTTGGCGGCATGGTTTCGGCGGATGTTCACGGCAAGGATCATCACGCGACCGGCGGCTTCGGCTCGCATGTCAGCGAGTTCCGGATGCGCCTGGCCGATGGCGACATCGTCACCGCGTCGCGAACCGAGAATCCGGATCTCTTCAAGGCAACCATCGGTGGGATGGGCCTGCTGGGCCACATCCTCGACGTCACCTTCACGATGCGGAAGATCGCCTCGCCTTGGGTCGCGATCGAGACGGAACGCATGCCGGATCTCGGGGCGTACCTCGCCGGACTCAGTGAAGCGGCGAAGCGATTCCCTTTCACGATGGGGTGGATCGACACCCTCGGAGCGAGTGGCGCCATCGGACGCGGCATTCTGATGCGCGGACGCTGGGCCACCACCGAAGAAGCGCGGCCCGGAGTTCCTCAACCTCTGATCCGCCCGGCGATGCCCTTCGTGCTGCCCGATTTCGCAATCTCGCGCTTCACCGTGGCTGCCTTCAACGCCCTGTATTACGGCGTTCATCCGTCCACGGTGAGACGGAAAATCGAGCACCCGGAGACGTTCTTCTATCCGCTCGACGCCATCCGCAACTGGAACCGGCTCTATGGAAGTCGCGGCTTCACTCAGTATCAGTGCGTGATCCCGGAGGCAGCGGGTGCGGACGGCGTGAAAAGTTTCGTGGCGCTGCTCCAGAAGACGGGCGGCAGTTCCATGTTGTCCGTCATCAAGGACTGCGGCGACGAAGGCGAAGGCATGTTGTCCTTCCCCATGCGCGGGACATCGGTGGCTCTCGACCTGCCTGCGCGTGACGGTGTGCAGAGCATCGTGGACACCTTAAACGCGCATCTCATCGAACTGGGCGGACGTGTCTACCTCGCGAAGGATCGCTACACGCGCCCCGCCGACTATCGCCGCATGGATCCGCGGGTGGATGCGTGGCTCACAGTCAAGAAAAAGTACGACCCGCACGGTCGACTTCGCAGCGCGCAATCAGCGAGACTGGAACTGACATGAAAGTCGTAACCCTGGGCGCCACGCGCGGCATGGGACGTTCACTGGCCCGATTGATGGCGGCACGCGGCGATTCCATTCATGTTCTCGGACGCAACGCGGACGATCTCGCGAAGTGCGCCGAAGACCTGAGGGCGCGCGGAGCGAAGCAGGTCTCCACCGGCCTGTGCGACCTGATGTCCACCGCGACCTTCGCGCCCGCCATGGACGAGGCCGATCGGGCGCTCGGCGGGTTCGATACCGTGGTCATGAGCGCTGGTTTGTTCGCATCGCAGGAAGAACTGGAGAGCGATCGCGCGCGCGCCGCGACCGTCCTCACCGCGAACTTCACCAACACCGTGCTTTTCTGCGAGGAGGCGCGCGTGCGCCTACTGGCGCGAGGCGGCGGACACCTCGCCGTTTTCTCATCCGTCGCGGGCGAACGCGGGCGCAAGCCGGTGGTTCTCTACGGTTCGACGAAGGCCGGCCTGTCGGGTTATCTCGAAGGCCTCGATCATCGCTATCGCGCTCAAGGCCTGATCACCACCACGGTGAAGCCCGGATTCGTGCGCACTTCCATGACCCAAGGGCTGAAAGAACCGCCGTTCGCGGGCGATCCCGACGACGTGGCGAAGACGGTTCTGGCCGCGATCGATCGTGGAGCGCCGGTGGTGTACGCCCCGTCGATGTGGGCGCTCGTGATGATGGTCATCCGGTTGCTCCCGCGCGCCGTCATGCGCAAAGTGAAGTTCTAGGCCAGAAGCCTTGATGCTCTCGACGTCGCTTCTGGTGGCGGCCGCGGCGATCGGCGCGCTGGCGTTCTTCGCGCGCACCGCGGTGCTGCTCGGGCGCGAGCCCGGAGGGGTCGACGCCTGGTACTACCTCGCCTACGCGCGCGCCTTCCGGGCGCGTCCCGGTTTTCGGGTTGGCCTCCCTCAGTACCTGCTCCAGGACCGGGAGCAGTCGTACGCTCCGGTCTTCCCCTCACTGCTGGCACTCATACCGGAGAAGATCCTCGCGCGGGGCTTCTGGGCGGTCTCGCCCGCCATCGACTGCCTGACCCTGGCGTTCCTGTTCGTCCTGGCGCTCAAGCTCACGGCGTCATCGACGGTGGCGGTCGTTGCGGCGCTCGCCTACGCCGTCTCGCCGACTCTGATTTCGGAGACGCGTGCGCTTTCCCCGCGCAGCTTCGGTGTATTCCTGCATGCGATCAGTCTGGTGATGTTGCTGCGCGCAGTGATTGGGGAACCTCACTGGCACTGGACGGCCGGCGCTCTCCTTTCGGGTGCGCTGTTGTTCTTGTCGTCGGCAACGGCCATGGCTTCCTACCTCTTTGTCGCAGGCTGCCTTTCGTTCGCCCTCATCGACCCGCGTTACTTCCTCCTCGCGTTGCTGTCGATGCTCATAGCGATGATCCTGTCGTTGGGGCACCTAGGTCGCGTTTTCGCGAACTACGCGCATGCGGTGCAATTCTGGATCCGCCACCGCAAACTCTTCGGCTCGCACCCGATCCTCGACTCGCCCATTTACGGGGGGCCGCGGCCGCGCTCCGGTTCCCGTCCTCAGGAGCTTGGGTTTCTTGGGCAAGGCCTGGGCGCGCAGATGCTTCGGCTCCTTGGCGAGAATCCGTTCCTGCCGGTCCTCCTTCTCGCAGGGCCGAACCAAACCGGTTGGTCGATGAGCCTGTTCATCTGGGCCGCCTCTCTCTCGGCGTTCGCGGTCATCGCCACATTGGTGTGGCCCCTGCGTGCATTCGGGCCGGGCCGCAACTACATGAAGTCGGCGATCTTTCCGACCGCGTACGTTCTCGCCGCTGCGGTCGGCACACCCGCGGGACTTCTTCGGCCGGCTGGGCTCGCGACGCTGGCGGCGCTCGGAGCCAGTGTGGTGTCAGTCATCTTTTTCCTCGTCTACACGAGAGGTAAGAAAAATGAACTCACAGCGCACGTGCCTCCGGGCCTTCGGGTGGTCACCGAGCAGCTTTCGAGCTTTCCCGAAGGCGGAGTTGTTTGCCTTCCCGGCGGATACAGCGACTATGTCGCCTACAAAAGCGGCCGGAGTGTGCTTTGGGGATCGCACAGCGGTTCCCTTGCCAAGTTTGAACTCGTATCTCCGGTATGGAAGGAACGCGTCGAACTCGCCGCTCGTCGGTTGGGCGTGCGTTTCCTGATCGTTGAGGTCGCGTATGTCGACCCGGCGGTCCTCCGCCTCGACGCGGGATGCGCCTTGATTTTCGAGGGCGCAGGTTTCCAGGTCTACGACGTGCAGGCCGCACCCCTTCGGCCTGGCTTGGTAGCCTCCTGACGTGCGCGCGCCCTTCTTCTTCCTGTGCTACACGGCGGCCGTCGCCCTGATTTTCGGCGTCGCACGGGGCGGGGCGGCCCTGTTGG
>JBDSLN010000084.1:0-3986 GCA_039916365.1 Vicinamibacteria bacterium | reverse complement strand
CTCGCGAGACGCGCCGGTCGGCCAGGACCGCGCTGAATTCGCTGCCGAAGGTCAGGCGTCCTCGTGACTCAGAGTAGACGAGGGGCTTTTTGCCAAGCCGATCCCGTCCGAGCAGAAGCCGCTGACGGTCTTCATCCCAGATGGCGAAGGCGAACATGCCGCCGAGCCGCCTGGGGACATCATCGCCCCACTGGACGTAACCGTGCAGGATGGTCTCGATGTCGGAGTTGGTCTTGAAGTGGTGACCGAGCGATTCGAGCTCCCGCCGGAGATCGAGATAGTTGTAGATCTCGCCGTTGCCCATGACGTGGACACGACCGGACGCGTTTGAGATGGGTTGGGCGCCGCCTTGCACGTCGATGATGGAGAGGCGCCGGAACGAAAACCCGGCCCTTCCGAAAATGTCGGTCCGGCCGTCGTCCGGACCGCGATGGGCGATGGCGTTGCCCATCTGCTCCAGAAGCTCACGCGAAGGAGATCCTCCGGCTTCGACAACGCCTGCAATTCCGCACATGGGAGGGCAAGGTTATAGGTTCGGCTGCTCCATGCGTGACGCGCCCGCAGAACGCTTCCTCTAGCTGAAGATCAAAAGAAACCCGACCTTAACCACGACGTAGATCGCCCAGCAGATCCCCACGCCCCACAGACCCGTACTTAACCCGCGCTTGCCGGCCACCGAGAACCCGGTGGCGAGAAGGAAGAAAGTCCAGAGCGAGAACAGATCGAAGCTGCCAAGCAGGCTCCAGAGCCAGCGAGGCATCGCACTCATCTCGAAGAACATCGTGGGGTTGGCCTGAACCACCTGATCCGGGCTCAGGTTCCAGTCGCCTTTCAGCGTCATCACAGCCAGCAGGATCGGCGTTTGCACCAGCCCCACCGTGGCGAACGTCCAGGCGATGGTCGCGAGGGAATCCAGAAAGGACACCTCCGCGGCCATGAAGAACCGGAACATGAACATCAACAGACCCGCGAGCAATCCATCAAGGATCAGTGGCGCAATCAGCGGCCCAATGCGGCCCCAGGTCTTCATAAAGGATGCCTGCGTCTCAATGATCTTCTCGACCTGCTCGGTCGGCATCTGTTGAATGCGCGGATTCAGCTCCATCTGCTGGCGCATGAACTCCTTCGCATCGAGCTTCTGAAACCAGATCGTGCTGAACAGCACGCCCAGCGAGATCTGAAAGAGCACGATGGCGATGATTCGCGGCTTCGTGAAAATCTTCGCGAACGTCGCCGACGGTTCGAAGTACAGATTGAACAGGTTGCCGAGGAACGAGCCTGAGTCCACAGGAAGAATCTACTCGTATCGCAGGGCTTCGATGGGATCGAGCTTCGCGGCCTTCCAGGCGGGCCAAAGGCCGAAGAAGAGTCCGACGAACAATGACGAGATGAACGCCGCCGCCACCCATTGCGGCTGGAAGGCCGCAGGGAAGGGCGAGAGGGCATTGATCAGGCTCGCAAGCCCACCGCCAATGGCGATCCCCAGAATGCCACCCACACCGGTGAGAGTCATGGCTTCGGTGAGGAATTGCCAAAGGATGTCGCGACGCTTGGCACCAAGGGCCTTGCGGATACCGATCTCGCGCGTGCGCTCGGTGACGGAGACGAGCATAATGTTCATGACCCCGACGCCGCCCACCACAAGTCCGATGCAGGAGATGGCGATCATAACCATGTAGATGCCGCCCGTGACCTGGTTGTAGAGCTCGGTGATCGCATCCTGGGTGAAGACCGCGAAGGTGTCCTTGGCGAAGAAACGCAAACGGCGCTTGCGGCGCAGGGTTTCGCGGATCTGCTCTTCGGCCTGAAGCACCTGCTCCGGTGAGACCGCCTTGATGTCCGCCGCGTAGCCTTCAAGCCCCATGAAGTTTGAAGAGGGCAGGCTCTTTATCGGCACCAGCAACACGTTGTCGCGACTGAAGAAGAGAAATTTGCCCCGCTTCTCGGTCACCCCGATGACCCGGAACTTGCGGCCATCGATGGAGAGTTCCTTGTCGAGCGGGTCGACGCCTGGGAAGACGGCGTCGACAATGTCCGGACCGATCACCGCGACCTGCGCCGCGCGCGAGGTTTCGCTCTCGTTGAAGAAGCGGCCCCTTTCGACGAAAATATTGTGGACGCCTTCGTAGTCGGGAGTGGTGCCGAAGACCTGGGCGGCGCTGACGCGGAGATCCTTGTACTTGATGAGATCGGCGCGCACGAAGGCGAGCGGACTGACTTCGGAAACGAGCGGCAGATCACGAATGGCTTTGACCTCCTCGTCGGTCAACAGTTTGCGACGACGCCGCTCTTCAGACGACGCGTTCTCGCCCGGAGCGAACGGGCGAATCGAGATGAAAGCCGAGCCCAGCTGATCGAGCTGTGACGACAAAGACTTGTTGAGCCCCGCGATGATGGCGGAAACCCCGGTCACCGTCATGATGCCCATGACCACGCCGAGGATGGTCAGCGCCGCGCGCATCTTGTAAGCGACCAGCGAGGCGAAGCCCATCTTGATCGACTCCCAGAACGCGAAGATCGCGGCGCGGGCCGAACCGGACTTGGAGGCCATGACCTACTCGTTCCTCAAGGCGATGACGGGATCGAGCGCGGCGGCGCGCGATGCCGGATAGATCCCCGCGATTAGGCCGACGACGGTCGACGAAACGACCGCCACGGTCACCGCCCACAGGCGCACCGGCGCTGAGAACTCCCCTCCCACGAGGTTACTCATGAGCTGACCGACGACGAAGGAAAAAATGGAGGCGCTGACGACGCCAAGAATGCCGCCGATCCCGGTGAGCAGGACCGACTCGACGATGAACTGCTTCTGGATGTCGCTGCGGCGCGCGCCCAGGGCCTTCCGGACGCCGATCTCCTTGATCCGCTCAGTGACCGACACCAACATGATGTTCATGACCACCACGCCGCCGACGACCAGGCTGATCGCGGTGACCACCAAGGTCACGACATAGATCCCCTGCGTCGCGCTGTTCCAGAGATTCATCACGCTCTCGCCCGTCTCGATATTGAAGTCGTCAGGCTCGTTGTAGGACAGATGGCGGCGGCTGCGCATCGCCAGCCGTGCCTGATCCTGGGCTTTCTCGAAGACATCCATCGACTGAGCTTCGACCTGAACCGTGACCGACCGTCGTGATCCGAAAAGCTTGCGGAAGGTGGTGATGGGCGTCCACACAAAGTCGTCCTGGCTTTGCCCGAAGACCTTGCCCTTGCGCTCGCCGACGCCCACCACGCGCAAACGGTTACCGTCGATCAGGATTTCCTTGCCCAGTGGTTCGGCGTTTGGGAAGAACGCGTCCATCACGTCCGCACCGATGACCGCCACGGGCCGCGCCGAATCGATGTCGTCGTTGATCAGAGGACGACCGACGATCAAGTCGCGCACCGAACCGATGCGGCTGTAGTTCTCGGTGATGCCCATGACCTGCACGCTTTCGTGCTTGATCGAGCCGTACTTCACCGTGCGATTGGTTGCGAGCAGTCCACCCACCTCCGAACAATAGGTGCAGGCTTCCTTGACCAGGTCGACGTCGCCGATCACGAGGTCCTTGCGCTTGTTGAACTCGCGGAACTGGTCGAAGGAAACGATGACGTCGGGGAACTTCTTAACGGTGAAGCTCTTGCTGCCAAGCGCTAAAACCTTATCGGCCATGTAGCTGTCGAGGCCGTCGGTGATCGCGACAACCGCAATGACCGACCCAATGCCGATCACCACTCCGAGAATGGTGAGGACGGATCGCAGCTTGTTGGCTTTCACCGACGCGAGGGCGATCGCGAAGGCTTCACGAAACGGCATCAGCGCGCTCCTTTGAAAGTGTCGGGATGGCCCGGCGGCCTCAAGACGCCCCGGTGTTCAGCTCGTCGCTTGCGATTCTGCCATCGCGGATCATGATGACGCGATGCGCATGTTGGGCGATGTCACGTTCATGGGTGACCAGGATGATGGTGTTGCCGGCGGAGTGCAGCCGTTCGAACAGTCTCATGAT
>JBDSLN010000083.1:0-5214 GCA_039916365.1 Vicinamibacteria bacterium | reverse complement strand
CGTCGGGCCTGCTCGCGAAAACCATGGGTCTGATCAAACTCCCGCTGGGAGACTCGATCGTCTCGTCACAGGTCTTCATTTATCGAGTGTTCTTCCTGTCCTGGCTAACGCCGTTCAATGCCTCGCTTGGGTACGCGATCGCCAACGTGCTTGGCTGGTACGCGGTCTTGTGGTGGATGGACCGCCTCAAGATCTACATCAAGGTGTGAGCGTGCGCATCGGTATTGATCTCGGCGGAACGAAAATCGAAGGCGTGGCGCTGAGTCGCGAAGGAGTGGTCGCGGCACGTCGGCGGGTTCCGACCCCTCAAGGCGACTACGAAGGCACGGTGCGCGCGATGGCGGATCTCGTCGCTTACCTCGATCAGGAAACCAGCGTACGCGGCTCTGTCGGTGTGGGCATGCCGGGAATCATTTCACCGGCGACAGGTGTGGTGAAGAACGCCAACTCCGTCTGCCTCAACGGTCATCCTCTGGACCGAGATCTGGCTGCCGCGGTGGGGCGACCGGTCCGCGTCGAGAACGACGCGAACTGTTTCGCGCTGTCCGAAGCGAGCGACGGCGCGGCGGCGGGACGTTCGTGTGTCTTCGGCGTGATTCTGGGAACGGGAACCGGTGGAGGAGTGGTCGTGAACGGTCGCATCCAGCGTGGCCGCAACGCTATCGGCGGAGAATGGGGACACAACGCCATGCCGCGTCCCACCGCCGCGGAGTGGCCGGGGGACGAATGTTATTGCGGACTCACCGGTTGCATCGAGCAATGTCTCTCCGGACCGTCGCTCGCCCGGAACTATGCACGCGCAACCGGCAACCCCGCGTCCACGCTCGACATCGTTGAGCGTTCGCTCTCCGGTGACACCGCGGCGGTTGAATGTCTGGATCGGTACGTCGATGGCCTGGCGCGGGCTCTCGCGTCGATCATCAACGTACTGGATCCAGACGCCGTAGTGCTGGGGGGAGGCCTTTCCAGCATCGCGCGACTCTACGAAGACACGCCGAAACGCTGGGGCCGCTACATCTTCTCCGACCGCGTCGACACCGAACTTCTTCCCCCAAAATTTGGAAATGCGAGCGGCGTCCGCGGAGCTGCGTGGTTGTGGGCGCTGGAAGGCGCGGGTCGCCCAGATTTCTAGGTCTTCAGCTCCGCGCGTCCATCGGCGTGACGCGCGAAGCGGCCTTCGCTTCTCGGATGAACCGGTGCGTCGCTCGGAAACGGCCAGCCCCCAAAACGCGTTCGTCGGAAGTCGTCGAACGCCTGCTGCAATTCACGCTGGTCGTTCATCACGAACGGACCGGACTGCGCCACCGGCTCGCCAATCGGGCGGCCTTGAAGCAGGAGGAGTTCGCATTCGGCGTCACCCGCCTGAAGCTCGATCTCGACGTCGCTCCGAACCTGGATCGCCGCATGTGACATCTGGGTGTGAGCCTCCAGCCCGATCGACGCGCCCGAGAAGAAATACAAGGTTCGTTCGGTCTTCGCTCCAACCGCCTTCGGCAACGTCCATTTGGCGCCGGCCGAGAGGCGAAGGCTCCAGATCGCGACATCCGCTTCGGGCCGAGCGGCCCAGGATCGCGGCGGTGGCGGCGGCGCTTTCCGCCCGTTGAGTTCGCCGGCGACGATGGAAACCTCCGTCTTGAGTCCGGCGTCATCGACAAAGGTCTGCCCCGGAATGTCCTCGCTCCAGAGCATCGCGAAGTGCGGCTGCGCCATCTTGTCGGCAGCAGGAAGATTCAGCCAGATCTGAAAGAGTTCAAGCGGGTTGGGTTTCTCTTTTTCGAGGAGCGGAAACATCTCGCTGTGGACGATGCCGCTGCCCGCGGTCAGCCACTGAGTATCGCCGCGACCGAAGCGCGCGGTGGCGCCGAGTGAATCGGAATGGTCGATGAGTCCACGACGCACGAACGTCACCGTCTCGAAGCCGCGGTGAGGATGCCGGGGGAATCCAGGGACGATGTCCCCGTGGTACATGCTCCAGCCGTCCTTGCGGCTGAAATCCTGCCCGATTTCACGGCCAGTCAGAACGTCGACGGGACCGAAGTGCTCATTCCCCGCGGGATAGGAGTCGTTGTGGTGGACGCAGAAGAGAAACGGATCAGTGGTTTCCCAGGGGAATCCCAAAGGCCGAACGGAGATGACGGAGCTGGTCATCTCCGCACTCTGGCACCCGGACCTCTTCGGTCAGAAGCGGATGAACGGACTCAGAGTTTGAGCACGGCTTCGCCGACTAGCACCGCGGTGCCGCCGATCTGTACCCAGCTGATCTCTTTGTCGGTGCGCGTGATCCTGATGGAGATTTCGCAGGCTCGTTGCATCTTGGCGCCTTGATGGCTTACGAACTCGCAGACCTCGCCCGAGACAACTCCATGATGAACAAGGTACGAACCAAGAGGACCTGAAGCGCCTCCGGTGCCGGGATCCTCGGCGACGCCAAGGAGCGGGGCGAACATCCTGCTGTACAAGCGGACCTTCTGGATGGTCGTGTCTTCCACGGAGAAGACAAAGAGCTTGTGCTCCGGCTCGGAGTTCTCGCCGCAGGTTTTCTGCCATGCGGTGCGATCCACCACGGCGCGATCTACCGCGTGGTTCGAGGCGAGCGGGATGTAGGTGAACGGAACGCCGCAGGACACGATCTGGACGGGTAGATCAGTAACGAGATCCGAAGTCTCCAGTCCAAGAGATCTCGCGATGTCATCCCGCTTCTCGAACACCTTGCCGAAAATGGGAAGCGGCTGGGTCATCCAGGCGAACCGCGGCGTGCTGTCCGACTCATTCCATTCGATGTCGACCGACGTCGGTCCGACCCCAAGGTCCAACGTGATGTGTTTCGTTCCGTAGGAAATTCGACCGAGCAGCGCGAGCGCAAACGTCGTCCCGATGGTCGGATGCCCAGCCATGGGCAACTCGCCTCCCGGCGTAAAGATTCGCACCTGCGCGAGCGATCCGTCCTGGACCGGCGGATAGACGAACGTCGTCTCGGAGAAGCTCATCTCGCGCGCGATCGATTGCATCATTGCGTCGGTCCAGACCGGCGCCTCGTGAAACACCGCAAGTTGATTTCCGGACAGCGGCGACTTGGTGAAGACATCAAGATGAAGGTAGCGATGGGCGGTCGTCATGGCTATTCACAGTAGCGAGACGAACGGGTGGACGTCAAGAAGGGTCAGTGCCTTGCGCCCGGCAAGCCACTGGCCTCTGTGAAGGCCAGGAGCCTCTCCCTCTGCAAAAACTGTCGTGGCTGGAGGACAAACTGAGGTGACGAAGCTCTCGGCGGCAGATCCCATCTGGCCGTGAATGCGACACTTGCCTGTCTTGGCACACCGGTTGCTCTTAAGCCTCGGCGCAAGGAGACACACCATGAAACCCATTGCACTGATCGCACTCACCGCCGCTACCCTGGGATTCGGAACCACCGCTCCCGCAGACGCCGCCCAGGCCCGCATGGGCATCCACATCGGAAGCGATCGTCCGAGCCACCGTTACAACGGATCGCGCATCGGTTACGACAACGGCTATCGGGATGGCCTGCGCGAAGGCAATCGCGACGACCGTCGCAACGATAGGGTCAAATTCCGCGACGAGCGGCGGTATCGAGCGGGTGACGTCGGGTACCGCTTCGAATACGGACCTCGTTACGAATATGTCGCGGCGTACCGTCGTGGGTTCGAGGAAGGCTACCGTCGCGGCAGCGACGATCTTCGCGACCATCCGCGTTACTACCGTCGCTAAGCACCCCGGGAATTCATCATGATAAAGAGCCGAAGCGCAGTCGTTCTCCTCGTATCGGGGCTCGCTCTCCTAGTGCCCGGGTGTTCAAACCGGCGGGCGTACCCGGAGCACCCCCGATACGAGCATCCGCTTTCCGCCTACGACCAGGGCTATCGCAGCGGTCTTCGAGACGGTCAGTGGGCGGGCTATCGAGACTTCGGCAAGCCAGTGCGTCACGACTTCTCGCGCGATGGTCGGTACCGGCAGGGGACTGAGGGTTATCGCCCGCAGTTCGGTTCTCGGTCCGCATACACCGACGGCTATCGCTCTGGTTACGAACGGGGCTATCGCGACCGTCGCGCGGGGGAACGGGATCGACATCGCAAGTAGTCGATTTGGAGGCTTGAATAAAGCCTACAATCCAAGCATGCCCAGCGGTTCTTCCGTCCTTCGTATTGGGATCGTCGATCCCGTGGGCGCGATTGATCCGCGCACCATGGCCGAAGCGACCACCATTCTGCTCGCGCGGCAGATTTTTGAAACTCCGTTCCAGGCGTCCGCTGGCGGCGATGCCTTGCCGGCGCTCTTCAAGGAGAAACTGAGCGAAGAGGAAGGGAGCGAGGGTCTTCGTTTCTCGACATCGGTTCGAGACGATGCCCGCTTCAGCGACGGAACCAGGGTCACGCCAGAAGACGTCGTCGACGCCTTAATGCATGACCCGGTCTTCCGCAGCCGTGCGTCCGCGTCTCTGCGCGGCGGCCGCGTTTTTCTCACGCTGCTAGCTCCGAACACGCGCTTCGATCTCTTCCTCACCATGTGCGGGATGGTCTTTCACGAAAGCCATGGGTTGCTTGGATCGGGACCGTACATGCTGGGTCCTTCCGAAGGCGACGTGGTGAGGCTGATCCGCAATCCGTGGGCACGGGTTCAGGCGAAGATTGATTCCATCGAGGTCCGGCACTACCGCGTCGATGCGCAGACCGGAAAGCCGACGGCCCTTCTCGCCGCCCTGGAGAAGGGCGAAGTGGATCTAGCACCCCGGCTGTCCTGGCGCGATGTGAACCTACTGAAGAACACCGCCGTGGTGATGAAGCCCGTCAACTCGACCTGCATGCTCTACATCAACAACGAGCGATTGAAGAGTTCGAGGGTGCGGGCGGCCATCGCCTATGCCATCGATCGTACCTTGGTGGCCGAGGTGGCTTTCGGCGAGAATCCCCTCGCGTTTCGCGCGACCGGGCTCCTCCCTCCAGCCCTCGGGAAAACGAACGACCGCCTCATGCCCGACATGGATCGCGCGCGCGCGGCCTGGCAAGAAGACGGCGGGCATTCAGCACCCCTCTCGATCCTGTACTCGCCGGGGCCAAGACCCTATCTGCCAGCACCCGCCGCAGTCGCCCGCCACCTGCGTGATCGCATCCGCAGGCTGGGCGCCACGATCGACGTAGACGAGATGCCGTCGGGAACGTTGATTGGAAACCTCAACTCTGGCAATTTCGATCTCGCATT
>JBDSLN010000082.1:0-7064 GCA_039916365.1 Vicinamibacteria bacterium | reverse complement strand
AAAGAATGCGCACTTATTTCTTTACCATTAAGACACGAAGGTCACGAAGAAGAAGGAATTAGGTATTTCTTGCCGTTCTTCGTTTTCTTGGTGCCCGTTGTGCCTTCGTGGTTCAAGCCACTCTGCTTTGCGCCTTAGCGTGAGACTCCGTTACCAGCCGTTAGTCTTTCTTCTCAGCCGTCAGCGCCGACTTATAAAACGCCTCCACATCCTTCCGCAGTTGCTTCATCGCCGGCTCGTAGATGTACATCATGTGGCCACCCTCGTAGTACGTGAAGCTGATGCGATCTGTGAAGCTCTTATCAAAGGAGAGATGGTCGAAGGTGTACTCGCTGCCGGCAAACGGCGTGGCCATGTCGTAGTAGCCGTTGACGACCAGGACGTTGAGGTATGGATTGCGCGCCATCGCGGTGCGGAGGTTGTCGGTGAGATTCAGGTAGCGGCCTTCGTCATACTGCCACGGACGGACGTTCGCGGAGGTGGGATAGAAGAGTTCGGTTTCCCACTTCAGCTCGTTCTTCGCGTAGTCCATGAAGAGCGAAGAATAGGCGCCTTGAAGTGCAGTGTTCGACGGATCGAACTCCTGGCTCTCGCCGGCGGAATCACGGTCTATACCCGTATAGCGACCATCGAGACGACCCACCATGAGGCGCTTGTCGCGCAGCAGTTCCTTGCGGAAACGGCCGGGGCTGACGCGCAGGTTGTTCTGCTCGAGAAAGTCGACGGAAAGACCGGAAAGGCGCGCAGCCTTCGTCGCGATGTCCTTGCGTTCAGCCGGTGTGAGCTTGCTGCCTTTGATAAGCGCGGTCATGTACTCGCCCCAGGTGAACTTGCGGGCTTCTTCGGTGACCTTCTTGATGTCCATCGCCTGAAGGTCGGCGGGGAGACGCTTGTGATACCAGGCATCAGCGGTGTAGGTAGGGAAGAAGCTGGCGGTGTTGACCTCGTTGCCGGGCGCTTCGCTCAGAGTCGAGAAGTCAATGACGGACGAGATCAGGACGACGCCGTTGAGCTCGATGCCGTGACGGGCCTGAAGGTCGGCGGAGAGGCCGGCCGAGCGAACCGTCCCGTAGCTCTCGCCCATCAGATACTTCGGCGAAGCGAAGCGGTTGAAGCGATTGAGATAGAGGCGGATGAAGTCGGAGAAGGCTTCGATGTCCTGACGGACCCCGTGGAAGTTCTTGCCGTCTTCGCCATCGACCATGCGCGAGAAGCCGGTGGTCACGGCGTCGATCACGACGACGTCGGAGACGTCGAGGATCGAGTCCTCGTTATCGACGAGCGTGTAGGGAGGAGCTGGCTGGAAGCCGTCATCGCCCATTTGCACGCGCTTCGGTCCGAACAGGCCCATGTGAACGAACACCGACGCAGAGCCGGGGCCACCGTTGTAGGCGAAGGTGATGGGACGCGTTCCCGGAGCGGTGCCATCCTTCGTGTACGCGGCGAAGAAGACATTCGCGCGCGGCTTGCCCGTCGCGCTCTTCAACGCAAGCGTTCCCGCGGTCGCGGTGTACGCCATGGTCTGTCCGCCGAACTTACCGGTGTGCTGAGTCTGCTTGTAGTTGTCGACGGCGGGCGGTGCTGGACGGCCGTCCATGCGGGCCGCGGCCTCGGGCGTCGGAACGGGACCGGCACCCTGACCGGGCAGACCTCCGCGACCGGGCTGGGCTTGCGCCGACACGGCCACGGTGGAGAGGAGAAGGACGGCAAGGAAACGACGCGGATCACGCATGTTCGGGAAAACCTCGGAAAGTGGGCCTGGAAGTTTGCGGTAGGGGTCCTGAGCCGCTACGCCCGTAGCGTCCACGAAACGCCGGCGCATCAGAAGAGGTGATGCGCCGCGGCACGGGTACCGGATGGCGGTGACGCTAGCACAGGGCCAAACCGCCATCGCGTACAAAGACGCGGAGCGCGTCAGGGCCTGCGTGGACGTTGCTTCGGAGAGATCGAGCGGATCACCATGCGACGCCGGGCTTGCGGATCGATGGGCTGGATCGCTTGCGCGAGCGCTCGCTCCATCAGATCGATGACGTCGGGATGATCGAGCAACTTTGGATCCGAGAGCCGCAGATGACGCACCGTGCTCCCCGCGCCTTGAAGAATTTTCTTCGGATCCTTGAGTCGGGCACCCTGGAGAAAGAAAAGATTCGCCCACTTCGGATAGATGGCGATGGAAAACAGCGCCTCGGAAGCGCGTTCCGTCGGACCGAAACCAATCACCAGTGCGTTGAAGTTGTCGTAGACGAGTTCGACGGCGCCAGGAACGCGCTTTCGCATCCGAACGAGCGAGGCCTTCACCAGCGTCACGATCTCCGGCGTGAATCGCGAGAGAAAGACGCTCCATTGCTTGGTCGCAGTCAGCTCAGCCACGGTGAGAACTCTCGCAGTCTTTAAGCCATCTGAAAAGGCCCCTTGACCGAATCTCGATATCAGGGCGACTGGGCGTCCGCCCTGGTCGGCCGGAAACGCACCGTTGAAGAAAGACCTCCCGGCGCTCCAAGACCGACACTGAAACCAGCCGCGCCCGGCGCGCCTGAGGAAAAAAGCCATGGAAGACGGCGGTCGGGAAGTTCGGCAGCGACGTTGAGGTCTCTCCCAAGAAGGCGGAGTGGTCGCTCGGGCCGCTTAAGCTCCCGCGTCCATGAAGATTGCCTTTGTCACAAGTCCGCGTCAGAGCGAGATGGAGGACGACGATCGCCCTCTTGCCGCGGCCCTGGCCAAGCGGGGCGCGCTGGTTCTCTCCGCGTCATGGGATGACGCTGACTTCGGCTGGAGCCAGGTCGACCTCACGCTGCTCCGCTCGCCCTGGGACTACTACCATCGCTATGACGAGTTTCTGGCTTGGCTCACGCGGATCGAATCGCGCACACAGATCATCAACTCCCCCGACATCGTGCGATGGAATTCGCACAAGCGTTATATGTCCGATCTCGAAGCCAAGGGGGTTCGCGCCGTGCCGAGCGCGTTTGTCGACAGGGGCGAGGTGACGAGGCTTGAACGGCTCTGCGCCGATCGTGGGTGGCAGACCGTCGTCCTAAAACCCTGTGTATCGGCCGACTCGTGGGAAACCATCCGGGTCGAACCCGCGCGTTACGGGGAGGGTCAGCTATATCTGGAGCGTCATCGCCCTGACCGCGACATCATGATTCAGCCCTTCATCAAGGACGTGGATGAAGGCGGCGAGCAATGCCTGATCTGCTTCGGCGGTCGCTACTCCCACGCGGTGAAAAAGAACTCGGCATTCAAGGGCGGACGGCACGTCGGACCGGAAGGTCTCGGGGTGGAGCCCGGCGCGGATGCCATCGCGATGGCGGAGGATGTTCTGGTCCGCGCCGGCCTCGCGAACGTCTCCTACGCGCGCGTCGACATCGCCCGCGACGATCAGGGCCTTCCCCTGTTGCTCGAACTGGAACTCTTCGAGCCCACGCTGTTCTTCCGCGAAAAGCCCGGCTGCGAAGAGACGCTCGCGGATATCCTCATGGCGTGAGAGCGCCACGTCACGGCCGGCCGTCCAACATGCTTGGCACGGACGATGGTTGGGCCCCGCTTCCGGTGCGTGCTTGGCCTCGAAGCGCTCCCGTTGTGTTAGTTGAGATGTCCGTCGTGCCCAACCACCACCGGAGCGATTCGACCCGCCATCGCTTCCGGGCAATTGACCAGGGCGCTGTTCGAGACGTTTCTTGATCGGTCGCCCAGCGTTCGCCGGCCCGAGCTGTCGAACTCGGCGGATGCTCCTCGGATTGGAAGAGCCATCCGCCGATGTTCCGTGCACGACCTGTGATCTCTACATTGCGATGCGTGAGACGGGGCGCTATCTCAAGGGCGGCGCGTAGCCGTCCGTGGAGAAATTCGGTCGCAGCACCGAGCGACTGGCTTACATCACGCGGGCGGCCGCGGCCCGGATCTCTTCAAGCTCCTTCACCAGGTCGTTGAATCTCTCGTAGGCGTCGCGGCCAGGCTTTTGATCCGCCTGCCCCAGCATGCGCGCGACGGACGCAAACTGATCGATCAACATGGGCTGGGGATAAAAACCGCCCGCGGTCTGGATCTTCGCGATGAGAGCGTCGATGGCTTTGATCTTCTCGGCTCCGAGAGGCGTCGTGTCGGCCTGCGCCTTCCCGCGCGTCTCCGTCAGCGTCTTCACGACGGCGAGGGTCTCGGTGACCTTCTGCCGGATGTCGAGGAGCAACCTCGTCTGTTCGACGATCATCGCGTCGGTGACGTTGTCTTTGATGAGTCGCGGATCGGAGAGAACTTTCAGCGGTCGCTCTTCCGACGAGGTTCCCATCGAAAGCCTGACCTTGTACTCCCCGGGAGCAACCATCGGCCCTTGAAGCCCGCGGAAGCCTGGAACGCCGTCGTGGCGGAGGTCCCAGATGAAGCGATGGGCTCCACGCCCAACGGAAAGTCGCGGCGCTCCGGCCATCCGTCTTTCGGGCGCGCGCATCCCCTGGGCCGTCTCTGAGCCCGGCGCGGGACCGCTCTCGAAGGAACGGATCACCATGCCCGCGGCCTCGAGAATCTCGAGCTTCAACGGCGCGGCCGCAGCGGTGTTCAATACGTAGTCGATGATGGCCCCTGGCTGAATGAACTGCGGATCCGCCGGGCCGTTCATCACGTCGTAGCGCATCCGAACGGCGGCTTGGGATTGAAGAAGCGCCACCGGCGCCTCGGTCAGGTTTGACAGTTGATGGAGAGCCGCAACGTTGTCGAGGATCCAGAAGCCGCGCCCCATCGTGGACATGACAAGGTCGCCGCGGAAGATCTTGATGTCGGTCACGGCGGTCGCGGGGAGGTTGCGTTGGAAACTCTGCCAGGTCTTCCCGCCATTGAAAGAGACGAACATCCCGAACTCGGTGCCAGCGTAGAGCAGGTTCTCCCGCCCCGGATCCTCGCGGACCACGCGTGTCGGATGATCGACCGGGATGCCGTTCTTCCCGTCAGTCAGCAGAGTCCAGCTGACCCCGTAGTCGTCGGTGCGATAGAGGTAGGGATGGAACTCGCCGAGGAGTGTCCGGTAATAGGCCACGAAGGCCGAGCCCTTGCGGTGCGGCGAGTCTTCGATGGTCTGAACCCGGCCCATCGGGGGCATGCCCTTGGGAGTCACGTTCGTCCACGTCTTACCACCGTCCCGCGTGACTTGAACGAAGCCGTCGTTGGTCCCGACCCAGATCACGCCCTTCTCGAGGCGTGCCTCACGAATCGCATAGATCGTCGAATAGATCTCCTCACCGGTGATGTCGCGCGTGATGGGCTCGCCAGAGAGCCCCTGCGTGCCCTCGGGCTTTGCGGTCAGGTCCGGGGAAATGATGTCCCAGGTCTGGCCCCCGTTGGCCGTGCGGTGCAGGAATTGCGAGCCGTGATAGACGACGTTTGGATCATGCGGCGAGATCTGGAACGGCGTGATTCTCTGCATCCGGTAGCGAATGGCGCTTGCGGCCTGACCGTAGCGATTCTGCGGATAGATCCAGTAGCTCTGTTCCTGACCGGTTTCGAAGTTCATCCGATAGAACTCGCCCTTGCACACACCAAAGACGATGTGGGGCGCGCCCGGCTTGGGCGCCACCGGACCCGTTTCGCAGCCCGGTCCCGGCGTCTGCATCATGAGCGGATCGTCATAGGAATGGGCGAGCGGGGGGAGACTCGGCAGAATGATCGGGGAGCCGGTGTCCTGCTGTGCCCCATAGATTCGATAGGGGAACTGATCGTCGGTCTCGACCTGATAGATCTCCGCGGTTGGCTGATTCATCTGCGATGACCACGTGACCCCTCCGTTCGTGGTGACGTTTGCCCCGCCGTCGTTCGACTGAACCATGATGTCCGGATTGTCCGGATTGATCCAGAGCGAATGGTTGTCGCCATGCGGTGTGGTTCCGGTCTTGAAGGTCTTGCCGCCATCAGTCGACTTGAAGAAGCCCTCATTGTTGACGAAGACGGTGTCTGGGTCTTTCGGATGCGCGTGCACGTTCGTGTAGTAGAAAGGCCGGCGCAGGAGATTCGGATCGTTCGACTGTCGCGTCCACGTGGCGCCCGAATCGTCGGTGCGATAGAGCGCTCGCTCCTCGCCCGGCGCTTCGATGAGCGCGTACACACGCTTCGGATTCGCCGGTGAGAGATCGAGGTCGATCTTCCCGATCAGACCCGCGGGCAGTCCCGCCGTGAGCTTCGTCCACGTGTCGCCGCCGTCGGTGGTCTTGTAGATCCCGGCGCCGCCCCTGGCCTCGCTGCCGCTCACGATGGTCCACGGCTTCCGTTGACCCAGCCACATCGCGGCGTAAAGCTCGCTCGGGTTCGCGGGATTCATCACCACAGCCGAGGCGCCCAGCGTGTCGTTCAGGTAAAGCACCTTCTTCCAGGACTTGCCGCCGTCGTTCGACCGATAGACGCCCCGGTCTGGATTCGGAGCCCAGGGGAGGCCCTGCGCTCCCACGTAGACGACTTCAGGATTGGACGGATGCACGCGTACGTCGCTGATCTGGCCGACCTCGCGAAGGCCCACAAAGGCCCATGTTTTTCCCGCATCATTGGAGCGATACACCCCCTTGCCGAGGATGACGTTGCTGCGGATTCCGTCGCTTCCCGTGCCGACATACACGATGGAGGGATCCGACTCGGCCACTTCGATGGCTCCGATCGAACCGGTTTCCAGGAAACCGTCCGTGACCGGAAGCCAGGTGACGCCGTAATCCGTCGTCTTGAAGACGCCGCCCGAAGAGCCAAGGTAGAACATGCCGGGTTGCCTGCGATGCCCGGTCACCGTGGTGACGCGTCCTCCGCGGGAGGGCCCGACCATCCGGTAGTTCAATCCGGCAAGGAGGCTTGGGTCAAGGGCGCCCGCTGCTGAGGTCTGGGCCAGGGTCATCGTCGCAGGGCTCAGGGCCGCGAGACAGGCGAGGGTCAGCAACACGCGGTTTCTGGCGGTCATTGGTCTTTCTTTCCTCAACGTTCTTTGTCTTTGATGCGGAGCTGCACAGACGTCCGCGCGGGTTATTCGTCGACCTTGAGCACGGCGAGGAACGCTTCCTGCGGGATGTCAACGCTGCCGACGCGCTTCATCCGCTTCT
>JBDSLN010000081.1:0-4443 GCA_039916365.1 Vicinamibacteria bacterium | reverse complement strand
CAGTACTCCGCGTCGATCTTTGGAAAATTTTGTTCAGCCATGAACTTGATGCCGACACGCGTGGTTCCTTCCTCGCCGGCCTCGACCAGCAGAATCACGTCGCGATCGAGCGCGACCTTGCCGCGCTTCAGCGAGAGCAGGGTCATGAGTCCCGCGGTCACGTTGTCCTTGTCATCGATGCTCCCACGCCCATAGATGTAGCCGTCCACGCGCGCGGCGGAGAAGGGCGGCTGGGTCCATTTCTTCTCGTCGATGTTGACGGTGTCGCTGTGACCCATCATGAGAAGGGGCTTCTTCTTGCCCGAGCCCTTCAGCCGCGCGACCAGATTCGGCCGGTTGGGTTCGACCGAAAACGTCTCAACCGCGATGCCTTCAGCCTCGAGCACGCCCTTCAGGTAGTCGATCACCGGCTTCTCGTTTCCGGGCGGGTCGGTGGAGTTCATCCGCACGATGGCCTGGAAATGGCGCAGCGTCTCTTCGTCGGAAAGGGACGAGGCGGCGGGAGTTTGCGCCGAGGCGGAGGCAGCGAGCGCGGCCAGGAGGGCGAGTGAGGGCTTGAGTCTCATGCGCGGAATCGTAGCATCGCGATTCCGGGATCGGACGGATGGTTGACTACGACCCGCCGTGAGTTTCACGTCGCCGACCCCGTTGGCGGGCCCGGCGACGTTCGCACTTTAGATGGCGGTTTTGGCGGCCCCCAGACCCCGTTCGCTTAAGATACCCGCCTGGGTGCGCAGGATGAATCCTGCTGCAGGTGATCGAGGGCAGTCGGGCCGCTCCCTCCTCTGAATCTTCTGGAGGTGGACGCATGCGCCGTTTTCTGATGGTGGCTCTCGTATTGGCGTGGGCGACCCCCGCCTTTGCGTCGGGGGCCGAGGAACCGGTGACCCTCATTGCGATGGCGCTGACCTTCATTCTTCTGACTGCGCGGATTTTCGGGCACGTTGCGGAGACGCTGGGTCAGCCTTCCGTCCTCGGGGAACTGGTGGGCGGTGTCGTCCTCGGTGTGGTTGGACGCTCGTTCCTCCCCTCGCTTGAACGAGCCGCAAAAAGCCCGGAGTTGGCTCTTCTCGCCGGGCTAGGCGTGCTCCTTCTACTCTTCGAAGTGGGGCTCGAATCGACGGTCGCGCAGATGGTGAAAGTTGGCTGGCCCTCGCTGCGAGTGGCGGTCCTGGGTGTCGTGGCGCCCATGGTTCTGGGAGTCGCGGTCGCAACGGTTTTGATGCCCGATGCCTCCGTCTACGTCCACGCCTTCATCGCGGCCAGCCTGTGCGCGACTTCGGTTGGGATCACGGCGCGTGTTTTGAAAGACTTGGACCGAAGTCAGACCATCGAAGCGCGGCTGATTCTCGGCGCGGCGGTTTTGGATGATGTGCTTGGCTTGATGGTGCTGGCGGTGGTCGGAGGTGCGATCGCCGCAGCGTCGAACGGGCAGACGTTGGGGATCGGATCCATCGTGATCATCGCGGCGAAGGCGATTCTCTTTCTGGGCGGCTCGATCTGGATCGGATCACGCCTCGCACCGGTTCTCTTCAAGACCGCTGCGCGCCTTCGCAGTGCCGGCGCATTGCTTGCGTGCGGCCTGGCCTTCTGTTTCGCGTTCTCGGCGCTGGCTGCGGCGATGGGCCTTGCTTCCATCGTGGGCGCCTTCGCGGCTGGTCTTCTTCTCGAAGAAGCTCATTTTTTTGAGTTCCTCAGTCGCGGCGAGCCGAACCTCAACACGCAAGTTCATCCGATCGCAGGATTCCTGGCGCCGGTCTTCTTCGTACACATGGGCATGATGACCGACATCGGGCAGCTCTTTGACAAAGAGGTCGCGATTCTGGGACTTGCCCTGACGCTCGCCGGCATTGCTGGCAAAGCGATCTCCGGTCTTGCAGTCCCCAACAGTGTGGGACCGGTGGACCGGGTGGCGGTGGGGCTTGGCATGGTTCCGCGCGGAGAAGTGGGTCTGGTGTTCGCGAACGTTGGACTCGGCCTTCACATTGGTGGGGTCGCGGTGGTCGACAGCCGCACCTATGCGGCCATCGTCATGATGGTGATCCTGACTACCCTTGTGACACCGCCCGCCCTCAAGTGGCGGTTCGGCCAGAGGACGTCAGGATCAGCGGAAGTAGAGGCGGATGTCCGTTCTTTGTAGGCGGACTTTCAGCCACTCTTCGAGGCGGGTTCGTTCTGCAGCCGAAAAGCGCCGCTTCGAATGAGCGGTCACCACGAACGCGTCCTGGGTCGCGGCGGCCGCTGTCTCGGCTTCCATAGATGGGGCTCCGGTCGCCGGGCTCGGCGTAGGCGACAGAGTCTCTTTCCATTCGACCCCCTGGGCGACACTCAGTCCCGTGATCTCGGGGTACTGGGCGCGTAATTCATTGCCCACCGCGATCCAGGTAGCGCGCGCTCCGGCGGCCCGCGACCGTTCGACCTCCAGAGCCCGAATTCTCTGATCGCGATCCGCCACTTCACGCGAACTCCGGTCGTAGAGATCACCCAGAATTCCGGCCTTGAGTTCGGTGGGATCGAAGTTCGGCGAGGCGGTCTGGTGCACGACGAGATGCGCCCCGGAAAGGCCGTACGAAGGAAGCCTGCTTTGAATTTCAGCCAGTCGACCCTTCTCCAGCAGAGGACCCACCAAGGTGATCTCGATGGTTCGCGCGGTGGAGTCGAGACGACGCTCCACGACACGGGTATCGCCGGCTGAAAATTGACTATCGATCATGGAACGGGAGCGGGCGTTGAACACTTCCCGCTGAACGAGGCGATAGGCGAGGAACAGACTTGGCGTCATGGTCAGGATAACGGCGACCCAGACCCCGCGCACGATTCTGGTCTTCGTCGCTTTGTCGACCAGACGCACGTGAGTGGGATTGAACAGGCGAACGAAGAGGAAGGTCGAACTCGCGATGAAGACGCTGTTGATCGAAAACAGATAGACCGCGCCGGCGAAGAACGACCAGCGCGCGTTGGCGATGGCGTAGCCCGCGGTGCAGAGCGGCGGCATCAGCGCGGTGGCGATCGCGACCCCGGGAAGTACGTTTGACCGGGATTTGCGAGTGGCGGCCACCACACCGGCGAGACCACCGAATGCGGCGATCAGGACATCCCACAAACTGGGGCTCGTCCGCGCGAGGAGTTCCGAACCCGCTTCGGAAAGCGGACTGAGACTGAAGTAGAGCGCCGAAGCGAGAACGCTGAACGCGGACGCCACCACGAGATCCCGAAGCGCGCGGGAGATCAGGGCGAGGTCGTACATCGCGGCCCCGTAACCGGCGGCCATGATGGGAGACATGAGCGGCGAGATGAGCATCGCTCCGATGATCACGGCCGGCGAGTTCACGTTGAGGCCGACCGAGGCCACGAGGATCGCGAACATCAGAACCCAGAGGTTCGCGCCCCGAAGCTCGGCGCCCTCGCGCAGGCGTCGATCAATCGTTTCATCGTCCGCCTGATCGGAGGTGAGGCTGAAGATGGAATCAGTCATGCTTCGTCGCCAATCGCGCCACCCGTCCAATGGTCAGGCCTTGAATGATGATGGAAAACAAAACCACCGCGTAGGTCAGAGTCAGCACGGTGTCGCGATGAACGCCCGGGTGCAGGGAGAGAGCCAGAGCGACGGAGATGCCTCCGCGAAGTCCACCCCAGGTCAGGATCTGCCAGGCCCCGTGAGGCAGGTTCAGCCAGCTGCGAAGTGCCCCCACCGGAAGGCCCACCGAGCAGAGTCGCGCCGCAAGCACCACCACCACCGCGATGGCCGAGGCTCCGAGCACGCCGGTGGAAAACTTGATCAGCACCACCTCGAGCCCGATGAGGACAAACAAAACCGCGTTCAGCATTTCGTCCAGAAGTTCCCAGAACATATCGACGTGCTGGCGCGTGGTCTGAGACATCGCGAACGACCGGCCCTGGTTGCCAACCACGAGGCCGGCGACCACGATGGCGAGCGGACCGGAAATGTGAAGGCGCGTTGCGATGGCGTAGCCACCCAGCACCGCGGCAAGCGTGATCAGCACTTCCTCGTGATAGCTGTCGATACTCTTCAGCATGCGATACGCCACGTAGCCCAGAGCAAGACCGAAGAGCAGACCGCCGCCGCCCTCCTTGGCGAGCAGCATCAGGGCATGACTCACCGTGGGCGACTCGCCGCTGCGCACCATCTCCAGAACCAGCGAGAACACAACGACCCCGACTCCGTCATTGAAGAGAGATTCGCCGGCGATCACGACCTCGAGGCTTCTGGGGACTCCAGCGGTGCGGAGGATTCCCATGACCGCGATGGGGTCGGTCGGAGAAATGAGGGCGCCGAACACCAGGCAATACCGGAAGGGAAGGTCGACTCCCGCGAGGGGAAGAAGCAACCAGACGCCGTAGGCCACGAGAACGGTCGACACCATGGTTCCAACCACCGCAAGAACGGTGACCTGAGTCCGATATTCACGCAGTTCGCTTAGG
>JBDSLN010000080.1:0-5272 GCA_039916365.1 Vicinamibacteria bacterium | reverse complement strand
GGGTTGACGACATCGACCGGCCATCGCCCTCCGCTATCGAAGAGGCTGCTCGATCGGCCGCCATGGCCGCGGAGATGGCGGGCGGGGGTCACTCGATGAGCCATGGCTCGTACCAGCATGTCGACGCAGGTCGTGGCGGCGACAAGCCCGCTCCGGGGAGCAAGCAAGCGCCGAAGCCAAAGTCTTCGCCGAGCCCACATTCACATCACGACTCTTCGACCTCGTCCACGGCAGACTCGGCAAAAGACGTCAAAGACCGTAACCCCAAACAGGACAGCCAATGATCCGCCTCCGCACCGTCGTGGCCGTGGCTCTCTTTCCCGCGCTGTTCACAGGATGCGCGTCGGTCCCGAAAGACTCGGGTTTCTCCGATGTGCGGCGGACCGTCATTCAAGAGACGCAACAGGCGGTCGAATGGGATCCGAGCCGTCCCGTCCAACCGCCCGACGATTCGGCCGTGGCCTTGCTTCTCCAGGAGGAGCTGACCGCCGACCGCGCCGTCCAGGTCGCTTTCGCGAACAACCGCGACCTGCAGGCGACCCTCGAGGAACTGGGCATCGCGCGGGCAGAGTTGATCGGCGCGAGCACCATCCGCAATCCCCTCGTCCACGCCGAGATACGTTTCCCCGGGGATCCGGTCAAGCCGTTCGAACTCGGCCTCACCAAGTCCCTCCTAGACCTTCTTCAACTCGGCGGTCGCAAGAAGCTCGGGCGCGCCCAGTTCGAGGCGGCCGGGGTACGGGTGAGCGCGGCCCTGATCAACTTCGCGGGTGAGGTGCGGATGAGCTACTTTGACCTGCTTTCCGCCCGCAAGGTCCTGGCCAGGCAGGAGACGATTATGAAGGTTCAGGAGGCGGCGACGGATCTCTCTCGAAGGCAGCACGTGGCCGGGAACATCTCCGACCTCGACCTCGAGAACGAGCAGGCGCGCTACGAGCAGGTAAAGCTCGACCACGCGCGGGCGCAACTCGACGAGCTTGAGGCGCGGGAGCATGTCACCGCCCGCCTGGGTCTGGTCCAGCGGGCCGATCTGAAGCTGCCCGAGGACTTCCCAGCACTCCCTGCTTCTGAGATGACCGAGGAAGAAGTCACCGCACAGGCGATGACGCGACGGATGGACGTCCGCATGGCGCAGCGAGAGATCGAGGTGGCACAGGCCGCGGTCGGCGTGGCGCGAACGGCGGCGCTCGAAGGGCTGGAGGTGGGGGCGCATGTCGAACGAGAGCCCGACGGACCGAAGTCAGCCGGCCCTTCGGTCGAGGTCCCCATACCGATCTTCGACCGCGGCGCGGCGCAGAAGGCGCGCGCCCGGGCCATGCTGCGGCAGGCCCAGCAGCGCCTCGGCGCCCTCACCGCCATGGCGCGGTCCGAAGCGCGCGCCGCCTTGGAGCGGCTGTTGGAGGCGCGCTCGCGCATGACGTACATGCGGGAGGTGGTCATCCCGCGTCGCGACCGGATCCTGAGGCTCACCCAGCTCGAGTACAACGCGATGTTGCGCGGTGTCTTCCAGTTGCTTGAGGCGCGGCAGAACCTGGCGAGCGCGCAGCGAGACGAGATCATCGCCACCCGCGACTACTGGGTGGGACGCACGCAGCTCGAGTCGGCCCTGCTGGGCGTATCGCAATTTTCGGTGCGCCGGGAAGTGCCCGACAAGATGCGCCCGGAGTTGTTCGCGCCCCTGCGGCAGGGCAAGACAAACGAGATGGAAAAAAACTAGGAAGGTGGCTCCGATGGTCTCGCGACGAAAGGTTCTCATGTCGAGCGCTGCCGGCATGGCCGTGGGCGTGGCGAACGCTCTCCATCCGGAGCGTGTGATGGCGGCGAGCCGTGCGGCGCAAGCGTTGCCGAGGGCGAACCGCTACGCGCCGGTGGTGACGCCAAACGGATCCTCGCTGCCCTGGCGCATGGAAGACGGACGCAAGACATTCAGTCTCATCGCCGAGCCCGTGGTTCGAGAGTTCGCACCCGGTTTGAAAGTGAACTGTTGGGGATACAACGGCCAGACTCCAGGCCCCACCATCGAAGCGGTCGAGGGCGACAAACTCCGCATCTACGTCGAGAATCGGCTCCCCGAGCCCACGTCAGTGCACTGGCATGGCGTGCTGTTGCCCAACGGGATGGATGGGGTGTCGGGGTTGAATCAGCTGGCGATTCCGCCCGGCCAGACATTCAAGTACGAGTTCACGGTCAGGCAACACGGTACGCAGATGTACCACCCCCACTTCGACGAGATGGTGCAGTTCTCGATGGGGCTGATGGGGCTGCTTATCTTCCATCCGAAAAATCCCCCGCGCCGCATCGACCGCGACTTCGGGATCTTCCTCAACGAGTGGTTCATCAAGCCCGGCACCTCTGTCCCCGACCCCACGGTGATGACCGACTTCAACATCTTCACCATGAATAGCCGGGTCTTCCCGGGCACCGACCCCTGGCTCGTGAAGCTGGGTGACCGGGTGCGCGTCCGTATCGCGAACATCAGCATGGACTCGCATCCGATTCACATCCATGGCCATGTCTTCGACTGGACCGCGACCGACGGGGGACCGATTCAAAGGACCGCCTGGATGCCCGAGACCACCATCAACGTTCCCCCGGGGACGACTCGCGACATCGAGTTCGTGGCCGACAACCCCGGCGACTGGGCGGTTCACTGCCACAAGGTGCACCACACCATGAACCAGATGGGCCACGGCCTCCCGGTCATGACAGGCGTCGATCAGAGCGGAGTCGGCGCGAAGATCAATGACCTCGTGCCCGGGTTCATGCAAATGGGAAGCACGGGAATGGGCGACATGATGGACATGGGGAAGCCGCGTAACTCGCTCCTCATGGGCTCGCACGAAGGTAACGCCAAAGGGCCGTTCGGGTCGATCTTCATGGGAGGGATGTTCACGATCCTGAAGATCCGCGAGAACCTGGCGAGCTATGACGAGGACCCGGGCTGGTACGAGCACCCGGAAGGCACGGTCGCCGGGCCGGTGGGTGAGCAGCAGGCGGTGACCGCCCCCGCCTTCATGCCGCGGCGCTCCCCTCCCGCCTTGGGCCACTTCGATGAAGAAACGACCTTCGACGTTGTGCGTTTGAGTTCCTGTGCCTCCATGGCGAGGCGGTGACGATGAGGCGGCGAACCAAGATCGCAGCGGCTGCCATCCTGGTGGGAGCGGTCGTGGGGACAGCCGTTCTCGTCCGGACACTTCGCTACGGCTTCAGCGCCAAGGACGAGCCGACGCGCGTGGAGCACGTCATGGCCCGCGCTCTGCGCCATTACGCGACGCCGTCCGATCTCCGCGACCGGAAGAACCCCGTTCCGCTGACCCCTGAGGTGCTTCTGGAAGCACGCGCACACTTCGCCGATCATTGCGCGACTTGCCACGGGAACCACGGCAAGGGAGAAACGGCGATGGGTCCGAACTTCTATCCCAAGGTTCCCGACATGACGCTGCTGGAAACGCAGTCCCAGAGCGACGGCGAGCTTTTCGCAACCATCGAGAACGGCATCCGCCTCACCGGGATGCCGGCGTGGGGCAACGGCACGGCCGAATCGGCCTATGGGAGCTGGACTCTCGTCCATTTGATTCGGCATCTGCCGAAGATCAGCCCGGAAGAACTTGCCGAGATGGAGTCATTGAATCCGAAGAGTCGCGCGGAGTTCGAAGAAGAACAAGAGATGCAGAACTTTCTGGGCGGCGAGGATGCCCCCGCAGATGCCGGAAAGAAACCAGTAAAGAACAAACATGGAGGTCATTGAAATGAAGAAACACACTCTTGCCGCGGTCCTGTTGGCGGTGTTCGGGTTCGCCGGTCTCGCGACGGCGCACGAGGGCCACGCGCACAAGGTGATGGGAAAAGTGACAGCGGTCGACGACATGCGCATCGAGGTCGAGGGCAGAGACGGCAAGAAAGTCTCTGGCCTTCTCGGCCCGAAGACTATGTTCATGCGCGGCAGGATCGTGGCCGTGTTGGCCGACGTGAAGGTCGGCCAGCGCGTGGTGGTGACCATGGTGGAGGAGCATGAGACGATGAACGTCACGAAAGTTATGCTCGGCGCCAAAGCGGTGGCGCACAAGACCCCGGTAGCCAAGCACTAGACTCTTCCATTCTGCGAAAGGGAGCCACCATGAAACGAGCACGCTTTGTTGCTGCAGCTTTTGCGACTCTGACTCTTGCCACGAGCCCGGCGCGCGCCGCGGACCCCGTCCAGAGCGTGAAGGACTTCATGTCAGCGTACGACCGCGCGTTCAACGCGAAGGACCTCGCCCAACTGGCGAAGTTCTACGACGCGGACGTGACCATCTACGAAGGCGGAGGCATCAACACTGGCTGGGCGGACTATCGAGACAACCATCTTGGCCCCGAGCTCAAGGAGTTCCTGGAGCTGGAATTCAGTCACAGCGACGTTGTGCCTCACATCCTGGACAAAGACGCGACCGTCGCCTACGTGACGTCCGAGTACCACCTGAAGGTGAAGATGAAGGAGCGCGATGTAGACAGTGGCGGACTTGAGACGCTGGTGCTGATCAAGGGAAAGGATGGCGGCTGGAAAATCCGCCACGCCCACACTTCGTCGCGCCGCCGCCCCGCGCCCGCCACCTCGCCATTCGCAGGCTAGTGTCTGCGCGGCAGAAAGGATCAGAGCGCGGAGCCTGCCCTCGGGGCACTCCTGTCCACAGGGCGGAACTCCGTCGACCCGGCGGGAAGGGGCTAGTCACGTACTCCAAACGAAGCCCCATTCGAAACGCGGCTTCATTCCAGTCGGTCTGTCACCGCACTGAGCAAAAAGGCCGACGGGCTTAGCCTGGAAGGGTTTGTGAACGACTTGGCCGATGAACCCACGGAACGACTGGCGCTGCTCGTCGCCAGCAAGGCGACGTTCCTCGGGTTTCTCGCGAAGCGCCTGCGCCAGCGCGCCGACGCCGAGGACATCCTTCACGCGGCCCTTCTCGAAGCGGTGGCGAAGCCCGAAGCGCTCCACGACGAGGAGCGTCTCTTCGGGTGGTTCTATCGGATTCTCAGGAACAAAGTGACCGACCATTGGAGGCGCACCGCTGCGGCAGAGAAGGCCCACGCTGCAGCGGCGGCCGAAATCCCGGACTCGATTGAGGCGGACACCGAACTGTACGACGCGACGTGTGCGTGCGTTCACGAGGTTATGGAGACGCTCAAGCCCGAACAGGTCGCGCTGCTTCGCAGCGTTTATCTCGAAGGGCAATCTCTGGCCGCGGTGGCGGAGTCGATCTCGAAGAATCGCAACAACGCGGGCGTGAAACTTCAT
>JBDSLN010000079.1:0-5094 GCA_039916365.1 Vicinamibacteria bacterium | reverse complement strand
GTCCCTGGCCCCCGTTCCTAGAGATCTGTCTTTCTCAGACGGCGGATGGAAATCAAACGATCCCAAAGCCCGCGTCGAGCTGCTGGGTGGCAAGAATGCTCTGCGTCTCACGACCGGCATGTCGGTGCGTCACGACGTCGACCTTCAAGACGGCACTCTCGAGTTCGATCTCTGGTCCACCGGAGAACGGGCCTTCGCGTACCTGCATTTCCGGATGCAGACAGAGGACGAGTCGGAAGCGATCTACTTCCGTCTTCACAAATCACGACTTCCCGACGCCGTTCAGTACGAGCCCATCTATCAGGGGCTGTCGAACTGGCAGTTGTTTCACGGACCGGACGCCACGGCAATGACCGAGATTCGACCCAACGCATGGATCCACGTTCGTCTCGTCCTGAGCGGTGAGAAGGCAGCGCTCTTCCTCGGGAACGACCCCAAGCCGATTCTCGCCATTCCGAAACTCATGCGCGGTGCGAAGGGAGGCTTCATCGCGTTGCGATCCTTCCTGGGCAACAACGTGAAGGGAGACGTCGAGCCACCGTCCAGCTTCGCTAACGTGGTGGTCAAGGCCGGTGTCATCGACTACGACTTTTCCAAGGTGGTTGAAGCGCCCCCGCCCGCCCTGCCTGGTCTGGTCAGGCAGTGGCAGCTCTCACCTGCGTTCGAGCCCGCGGTCGGAGCGGTGATGACGCTCCCTAGTGTCAGCGCTCCGAGAGACGCGTGGACTTCGGCGAGTGCGCTGCCTTCCGGCCTGATCGTCATCAGTCGTGAGATCAAGGCTCCCAAGGCGCGCCGCTATGGCACTGTCGCGTCGTTCCATGTTCGCGCCGCGGAGGCGGGCATGAAAAAGATGAAACTCGGTTTCAGCGACGAGGCGAGTGTGTTTCTCAATGGTCAGATCTTCTTCTCGGGGGACCAGCACTACAGCTTCAACTTTCCGCGGCAGGAAGGTCTGATCACACTCGATCAGGCAGCGATCTATCTACCGCTGAAGAAGGGCGACAACGAGATCAGCATTGTGATCTCCGAAGTGTTTGGAGGCTGGGGCGTGATGGCGCAGTTCGAGGATCCTACGGGTCTCTCGATCGAGCCATAGTCCTTACTTGGCGGAGGCTTCGCGCTCGGTCTTGATGCGAGCGTCGAGGCGCTTGGTCGCATCATCCGCGTAGGCCTTGCAGCCCGACTTGTCGATGAACGGATTCGGACCCGAGGGTGCCGCCTGGGATTTCTTCCACTTCGCGAACAGGTTGGTGAACGAAGGATGCGCGCTGACCACGACGTCGCAGGGAAGTGCCGCGACCATGGCGATCGTCTGACGGAAGGTCGGCGTGAGATCGGGATGCGTGGCATCCCCGAGGAAACGGAAGCCGTCCTCTGAAACAGAGGTCAGGCTGTCGGCGTAGACCATGTTGATGCAGTCCTTGCCTTCGCACGACGTCCAGGTCCAGGTGGTGCCTCCCGGGGTGTGGCCGGGTGTGAAGTGCGAGGTGATCGCCATCGGACCGACCGGGACCGCTTCGCCGTTCTTGATGACCCGTACTGGCCCGGTGCGGGGGAATGCGCCATGCTGGCCGTCCACGCCGAACTGCGGATCCTCGGCGTTTGGAAATCCCTGCATCAACGCTTTGGCGG
This sequence comes from Vicinamibacteria bacterium, assembly GCA_039916365.1. Classification (GTDB taxonomy): domain Bacteria; phylum Acidobacteriota; class Vicinamibacteria; order Fen-336; family JAGNNV01; genus JAGNNV01. The sequence continues at coordinate 3,462 of JBDSLN010000079.1, read as the reverse complement.
CGGGCGCGCTCGCGGCGACGGTTGCTCCGCTGTCGCGCTGGAGTTTGGCGATGCCGCCTGCGTGGTCGTAGTGAGTATGTGAGTTCACGATCAGCTTGATGTCTTCAACCTTGAAGCCGAGAGCCTTTACGTTGGCCTCGATCAGAGGCGCCGATTGCGGAAGGCCACCGTCGAGCACGATCAGTCCCGCTCCGGTGTCGATCAACAGCGAACTGAGGCCCTGGGTGCCGACGTAGTACGTCTTTCCGTGGATCTTGAACGGCGCCTGTGGCAGATTCCATTCGTCGCAGTTGGTGCACTTAAACGGCGGATCGTTGTACGGAGTGACGGCGGGTTTGGCAGACGGGGCTTGAAGGGCGAGGAGCGTGAGAGCGAAGAGTGCGAAAAGTTTCATCGGGGGCGTCCTTTCAAGGCCGGCCACTCTAAACTCCCCTCGCCTTCCTGTCTCTCCAAATTTTGTCGTGTCGATGGGGGTGGTTTGAAAACCGCATGACTTCAGACGAACGTGTGGTCCCCACGCAACAGGGGTATGACCGATGGGCGGAGATCTACGATGAGGAAGCCAACCCTCTCATCCTCGTGGAACAGCCCCAGATGAAGCGCGTGATGGGTGAGGTGCGCGGTCTCAGCATCCTTGATGTCGGTTGCGGAACCGGTCGTCACGCGCTCGCCTTGGCTGCTGAGGGCGCGCAGGTGACGGGCGTTGATTTTTCCACCGGGATGCTGGAGAAAGCGCGAGGGAAAGCGGGGGCTTCGGCGATCCGTTTCATTCATCAGGATGTTTCCGGCCATTTGCCTTTCGACGCGGCCTCATTCGATCGCGTGATCTCGTGCCTCGTTGTCGATCACGTCCGCGGCCTGGCCGCGTTTTTCACCGAACTCCACCGGGTAGTGAAGCCGGAGGGTTTCGTCGTCATTTCGGTCATGCATCCGGCCCTGATGCTCAAGGGCGTTCAGGCGCGCTTTCAGGATCCGCGAACCGGAGAGGAAGTTCGTCCGGAAAGCGTTCCGAATCAGATCTCCGACTATGTGATGGGCGCCGCGGCTGCCGGATTTTCTTTTGCCGAGCTGTCGGAGCATGTCGTGGGGCCGGACATTGTCGCGACTGCGCCGCGGGCCGAGAAGTACCTCGGCTGGCCGATGATGTTTCTCATGAAGCTCTCGCCGAAGGCGGATTCGACGACTTAGACAAACCTGGTCGAGACCACCTACTTCACGCGATCGTTGCGATACACCGCACCGCCGCGCATGACGAAAATGGGTTTCTCGGTCGTCTTGATGTCGGCGAGGACATCCCCAGCCACCGCCACGATGTCCGCATCCTTGCCCACTTCCAGCGTCCCCGTGGTCTTGCTGACGCCCAACAGAACCGCCGCCGCTGGGCCCGTGCGCAGGGCCGCCGCGGGTGTCATTCCGAGCTCGACCATGAGCTGGAACTCTTCGGCGTTTCGTCCATGCGGACTGACTCCTGAGTCGGTGCCGAACGCGACTTTGATTCCCATCGCAAGCGCCTTCTTGAACGTGGCGGACCGACCTTCGAGTGAGGCCTTCGCCTTGGCGGCGATCTCGGGCGGATAGCTGCGCTTGGCGCGACGGCCACCGGCGTACTCGCCGGCCATCAGCGTCGGAACCAGGTACGTCCCTTTCGCCTTCATCATCTGAAGAGCCTCGTCATCGAGGAAGCTGCCGTGCTCGATGGAATCAATGCCGGCGCGGATCGCGACTTTGGCGGCTTCGGCACCATGAGCGTGCGCGGCGGTCTTCAAGCCGAGGCGATGCGCTTCGTCGACGAGCGCATCCATTTCGGCCTGGGTGAGCTGAGGAGAGTCCACGGCGTCGCCGAGGGAGAGCACACCGCCAGTCGCGCACACTTTGATCACGTCCGCGCCATACTTGTGCTGGATCCGCACTGCGTCGCGAAACTGGTCAGGGCCGCTGGCAATGCCGTCTTCGATGCCACTCTCCCGGCCGAAGAGCAGGTAAGGGAATCCGCCGTTGTCACAGTGGCCACCGCGCGGGCCCAGGGCGTGGGCCGCGCTCAGTCAGGGAAAGGAGGTTCATGGGCGAACTCTACCGGCGTCGCCCGGCATTCCTTTGAAGTTGGGAACGCTTTAAGGTTTGAACGGTCGCGCCTCTATCAAAACGTCAGAACGGTCTTGATCTCTTCGGACCCACGCGTCATGGCCGACAGCGCCTGGTCGAAAGGCAGACGGCGCGTCACCAGTCTCGCGAGCCAGCCGGGCCGGTGCATTTCGATGGTCTCGAGGTCGCGCACCGCCATCTCAAAGTGACGACGGCCGGCTTTCACCGTGCCGAGGATGACGCGGTTGCCGAGCACGAGGTTGCGGTTCACGGTGGCGATGTCCACGGTGATGGGGCGGGATCCACGGGTGACGCTCGCGAGAATGCAGATGCCGCCCTGGGCGAGCGCTTCGATGGCGGAGGGGACCGCCTGCTCGGAACCGCTCGCGTCGATCACGATGTCCTGCGCTTCCGAACCGCGCGTGACGTCGGCGATGGACGTGGTCTTTGTGCACAGATACCGGATGCCGGCCTCGGCCAGGAGCTTGTCCTTCACACCGCCTTCGGGTTCGAGGGACGCGACCATCACTTCATAGCCGCGCAGACGCAGCGCCGAAGCGCCGAGGATGCCGGCGGGACCAGCGCCCAGGACGAGGGCCTTTTTGGGCTCCCAGGAGAAGCGCGACTGAATGCGCATCGCGTGATCGATGCCTTTTTCCAGGATGGACAGCGGCTCCGCGAGCGTGGCAGTTTCGATGAGTTGCGCTGGAACCTTCACGAGATAGAACGTGTCCTCGGCGTAGGCCTCGGACATGAAGCCGTGGAGGCCGATGATGCCGCGCTCCTCGAAGTTGCCGGTGACGCACATGTCCTGTTCGCCGGTCAGGCAGGGGCGGCAATAGTCTCCGCAGGCGCGTCGCAGAGTCGAGATGACGAGGTCGCCTTCCTGAACCTTGGAGCCACGGGGTGCGCTCTCGACCCGGCCGAGACTCTCATGGCCGATGACTAGGTAGTCGAAGTCGCGAGGCGCGCGACCGATGGATCCGTGATGGAGATCGAGATCGGTGGTGCAGATGCCCACCGAGTGAACCCGAACCACCGCTTCATAGGGTTTGGGACTCGGATCTGGAACATCGTTCCGGATGTGCAGACTGTCTCGAGTCCCAGGTTTTACGGCGACGGCGCGCATGGGAGGATGATAGCTTCTCTAATCCCTCAATGACTCCAGAACTCTCTGCAAAGACCGTGGTCCGGGAGCCCATCGACGTGGCCGCGCTTTCCAGGTGCGAACCCGAAGATGGGGCTCTTTGCGTCTTCACCGGGGTCGTCCGCAACCATAACGATGGCAAGTCCGTGCTCTATCTCGAATACGAAGGGTACGAGGAGATGGTCATCTCGATCTTCGATCAGATCGCATGCGAGGCACAGATCCAGTTCGGC
>JBDSLN010000078.1:0-13163 GCA_039916365.1 Vicinamibacteria bacterium | reverse complement strand
TCTTCGCCTGATCCTCAACCTTGAGCTGCGCGTCGTTACGCAGCGTGCGGAGTGTGCGGTAGGAACCGACGACGATGTTGTCGCCGTCCTTCAGGCCTTCGAGGATCTCGATGTCAGAGTCGCCGATGATGCCGGTCTTGACCGGCTTGAAGACCGCCTTGCCGTCCTGCACCACGAAGACGCCCTCTTTCTCTTCAAGCTTCGCAGTCCGCGAGGGCGCCGAGGGACCGTTGTCGGCGGGACCCGACCCCTGCCCAATGGCGGGATTGACCACGGCGCCATCCTTATCGACCTGACGCATCACGACGGCCTGGATGGGAGCTGCGATCACGCCTTCACGCCGCGCAGTGATGACGTCGGCGGTGGCATTCAGGCCAGGACGAAGCGACGCCGGTGGATCCTTCAGCGTCACCGTGACCTTGAAGTCTTTCGCCTGGTTGGAATTGTTGACGTTGGAGCCTCCGGCCGCGGCAGCGCCGCGCGGAATCGCGGACGAACCGATCTCCGTCACTTCGCCCTTGATGATGGTGCCGTCGAGCGCATCGACGCGGACTTCGGAGGCCTGGCCCAGCGAGAGGTTGCGGATGTCGGTCTCGTCGACCAGGATTTCCACTTCCATCACGGACAGATCGGCGACGACGCACAAAACGGTGGGCGAGAAGCTCTGGGCGCCAATGACGGTTTCGCCCTCTTCCTTCTGAAGGCTGGTGACGACGCCATCCATGGGGGCGACAACGACGGTCTTCGACAGATCGTCCCGATTCGTCGCGACGAGGGCCGCCTGCTGCATGACCCGCTTGCGCTGCGCCTCCACCGAAGCCTGCTTCATCTTGAATTCGGTTTCGGCCTGTTCGAGGATCTGGTCGGAGACCAGCTTGTCAGCGTGCATCGCCTTCTGGCGTTCGAGGCTCTGACGGCTGAGTGCTAGATCCGCAGTGGCCCGATCGAGATCCGAGCGCGATGCGCCGAGACCCGCTTCCGACTGGCGCGCGCCTTCTTCGTAGCGCTTGGCATCGATGCGAGCGAGGATCTGGCCCTTCTTGACCCGATCGCCTTCCTTGATGGTCAGGCTCACGATGCGGCCTGAGGTATCGGAGGAGACGTTGACGAAGCGCTTTGGCCGGATTTCACCCGACGCTGAGACTTTTGAAACAAGATCCTTCTTGCCGATCTTGCCGGTCTGAACTTCGACCTTTTTCCGCGCTTCGCGCGAAACGCTTCCGGCGATCACACCTCCCACCACGACGAGTGCGATCAGGGACAGTGCTATTTTCTTGCCTTTCGACATGCATCCTCCAGAGTTGCCGGCCTGCTTGGGCGTTCCCGATCTTTATCGAGAAGCGCGGACGCGACCTGCCGAGCGTCCAACAACATGAATACGGAACCTGTTGGTCGTAAGTTCCGAGCGGGTAATCTTACGTTGCCGATGACCGTAGACCAATCGTCTCCCGATGCCGTTTTGGACCTCGCCCATGGCCGTCTCGAATCGATTCAGGTTTCGAAGGGCGGCGTGCCGAAACAACGCGTCGATGGACCGGTTGCCATCTCTGAAAAGGGTGTGGCCGGCGATCGTCAACGCAATCTTCGTTTTCATGGTGGGCCTGACCGGGCGGTGTGCCTATTTTCGCAGGAACTCATCGACGACCTTCATGACAAAGGTCATCCCATTCGGCCCGGAACGACGGGAGAGAACCTGACCATCTCCGGCCTCGACTGGACCCAGGTCACAACCGGCATGCGTCTGACCATTGGCAACCTGGTTCTGGAGATCACCCAGCCGGTCCATCCCTGCAAGACCATCATTGGTTCCTTCACGGACGGCGATTTCTCAAGACTCTCCACCAAGCTCCATCCAGGCCGAGGGCGTATGTACGCTCGGGTGCTTGTTGCGAGCGAGATTCGTGCGGGCGACTCGGTTACGCTTTGGCTGGAGGCCTCCCCTTCGGCTCCTTAAGGCGCGTGCCGTCGTGTCATCGGACTCGGACAAACGACGCGTGTTTAGGGACTTTTTACGGGCACGACGCTTGCTTCTTCTATCAAGTGCCGACTCCTTTCCGAGGCTGCGCTGAGGTTTAAACCCATGAAGACACTCAAGATTGCTCAGATGGTGCCGCTGGTCCTGATCGCCGCCAGTTCGTTTGCTCAAGGTGACAATCAAGCAGTTCCGCGAGCAGGCGGGTCCACCCCCGCCGGTGGCAGTTCTCATCATTCGAGCAGTGGCTCGGGAAGCTCATCCAGTTCGAGTTCAGGCGGCGGCTCGTCCAGCGCGAGTTCGGGTGGCGGTGGACAGCAATCCGGTGGTCGCTACGACTCGGGCGTTCCTGACGCTGCGCGCCGTCGTCCGCGTCCTGGGACCGGAAGCGGCGATCGCGATCGCTACGGCAGTAGTTATCAAAGCTCTCCCTACTCTTCCTATTACTACGATCCCTATTCTTACGGCTGGGGCTACTCGCGTCCGTACGGCGCCTACGGGTCCTACGGATATGGACTGGGCCTCGGGTACGGCTACAACGATTACGGCTACTCCTACGGTGATTACAACGGCTACTACCCGTCTTCGTCGTACCGTTCTTACCGATATCGCTCCGGCAACGTTTCCCAGGTGCGCACGCTGGTGGAGCCTTCGAAGGCGCGCGTGTACGTCGATGGCTACTACGCCGGCACGGTGGATGATTTCGACGGACTCCTGCAGCGCCTGAATGTTTCCCCCGGGCGTCATGAGATCAGCTTCCGTCTTGAGGGCTACAAGTCGCACACCTTCTCTGTCTACGCGAACCGCGACCAGACGTTGAAGATCCGTTGGGACATGGCCAAAGGCGAAGGCGAAACCCGCGATTCGATCGGCGAAGAGAATGAGCGCGAAGGGGACCGTGACCGTGAACGGGATATGGATCGCGATGACCGTCGCCGCGGCCGGGACGATCGTGATCGCAACGACCGTGATGATCGCGGCGTCGATTCAGACCGCGATCGTCACGACTCAAGCGGGGAAGTAGATGCAAGGCCTCGCCTCGATGCGCCTTCCCGCATGAATGGCGAGCGCGGTGAACTGCTGCTCGATGTACAGCCTTCCGACGCTTCGGTCTACGTGGACGGCGAGTTCTACGGCAAGGCTGGGCAGGTCAGCCGGCTCGATCTCCCCGTCGGTCGTCACCGGGTTGAAGTGGTTCGTCCCGGCTACAAGACGGAAGAAACCGAAGTGACGGTCGACCGCGATACGAAGAAGGTCGTGGTCAAGCTCGAGCGTCGGTAAGCGAGAGCCGAGCTAAGCGTCTGACGCCCTCGGGCTCTCTAGTTCTGAGAACCGGGCGAGGCCGCCAGCATCGAGCCGTTCGTGGGTGCCTGAACGCCCAGCAGCGATCGGTAGAACTCCGCGGCCACACCAGCGGCCGCGGCTCCGTTGCCGCCACGCACGAAGGTCACGACGACCATTTCTGCGCGGGGATAGCCAAGCGACGACGCAAACCAGCCGACACCCGAGCACGAGCCCGTCTTGCCGGACGCCACGAAGCCAGGATCAAAGGCGCGCTGCGCGCTGCCCTCGGTGACCGACGAGAAGAGGCCGGGTGCGAGGAGCGATAGCGTCGCCGGAGCGGACAATCGAGAACGTTCTTTCACCTTAATCACCTGAGGTCCGACGAACTGCGGCTCGTTCATCACGCCGCCGTTGACCAACGCCGACATCAGAACCGCCAACTGCATAGCCGTGGTTTTGACGCCTTGCGCGTAGGCGGACATGTGGCCGAGACCGAGACTTGGGATGGTGGAAGGAATAGCACCTGCGGTTTCGCCCGGGATATTCACGCCGGTCGGTGAGCCCAGGCCGAGCTTCTGCGCGTAACGCACGACGGTGTCGAACCCGAGCTTCTCCCCGAGCATCTCGAAGTAACGGTTGCAGGACACGGCGAGCGCGCGACGCAGGTCAACCGGACCGTGACCCTGCGCGATCCAGCAACCCTCCGTGCAGTTGAACCGGGATTCCGGGGTGATGACGCCTTCGGTGAGCCCGGCGACCGCGACCACCAGCTTGAAGACCGAGCACGGTTGATAGGAGGTCAGGAGACCCGACTGAGGATTGCCGACGGTCAGCACCCGGCCCGTCCAGGGATCCATGGCGACGAGGGCTACGTTGGTGCGTCCGCGCAAGGCCACGCGGGTCGCCTCGGCGATTTTCTGGTCGTATTGAGACGCCTCGGGTGGAACCAGGACGGTGACCGGAACAAAACGCGCGGGAGCCTTCGCCATTGACCTCGCTACAGAGCGGGCCTTCGGCCTGACCACCCTCTTCCGGGTGGATTTTTGGCCCGCCGCCACCGCCTCGCCGGAAAAGGCGGCGAGCAGGCAGGCGGCGATGACGCCTAAGGAGAGGGTTCGAGAGGCCATGGGCTTGGTAGAACGCAAACCTACCACGCGCCCTCGGTGTCCCGGTTTTCTTTTCCCGGGCATTACACTTCTCAATGAGCACGCCACAGGCTCAACCATCACTCAACGAAACGCTCGATCCAAAGGAACTGTCCTCATGAAACGCTTCGGTCTGGCAACGACCCTTATCGCCCTCCTCGCTTCGCCGGCTCTCGCCGACCTCGACAAGAACGCAAAGAAATGGCTGGACGACGTGCGTCCCCTGATGCTTCCCGAAGAGGAAAGGTCGTACAAGGGGCTCAAGAACAACGCGGACGCCCTTGAGTTCCAGAAAATCTTCTGGGCGCGGCGCGACCCCAATCTCGATACCCCGGAGAACGAGTATCAGGCCGAATACCTGAAGCTTGTGGCCGAAGTCGATCCGAAGTTCAAGGTCGCCGGGCGCAACGGCTCGCAGACGGATTGCGGCCGCATCTACATTCTGCTCGGCCCGCCTGACAGCATCAAGAAAGAGACGACGGCGGACATCTCCTTCCGCGCTCCTGAAGTCTGGACCTACAAGGATCGCCCCACCATGAAGTTCAAGGGTGGGTTCACGGAAATCGGCCTCGACAACACCTGCATGCTGCCTCAGGGCAATGGCTTCCGCGATCAGTTGAACCGCGTCGCCGAGCTGAGGGTCATTCAGACGAACCTGTCTTACAAGACAGATGCGAAGGGCGGACTCGTCAAGTTGGTCGATCAGCTTCCGAAGCCGACCCCGGTTCAGGCGTTGCTCAAGACGCCCCGCACCGACTTCAAGCTCGATGGCCAGTCATTGCTCGAGATCCGCTCGCAGGACGGCGCCTCGGTCTTCGTCGCAGGTCTGATCCGCGGCGACGCATCCGGCCTCGCCGTGGCGGACGTGGGCGGCAAGAAGATCGCCAAGATCGTGGTTTCGGTTCACGCGAGCGACAAGGAAGGCCGCCTACTGAAGTCGCAGGACCGCGATGTCTCGGCGGAAGTCATCGACAATCAGTTCATTGCGTCTTTCGGCATGCCGCTTCGTCCCGGCGAGCACACCATGAAGATCGCCGCGATCGATCCCAAGTCTGGCAAGGGTTCGGTGGTCGACGTCGCGGTGAAGACCCAGGAATACGCCGCGGACCTCACGGTTTCGCCGGTCATGGTTCTCGCCGAGATTCAGGAAGGCGTCAAGGCGGCGAACGACGATCCCTACTTCGACTTCGTCTTCGGCGCGACTAAGTTCGTCCCGCGCTACGGCAACGCCTTCAAGAAGACGGACAGCGTGACCTTGCTGTGCGCGATCTACAACCCGGGCAAGGATCCCGAAGGGAAGATCTCCGTTGCCGGCGGTTTCCAAATTATGAAGGAAGGCAAGGTCATCGCGAAGGCGCCCGATCAGACCTTCGACACCGAGCCCGCGACACCATCCGCCGGTCCCGTGCCGCTGGGCAACTACGGCCCGGGCAAGTACACCGCCCAGGTCCGCCTGCATGACAACGTCACCAACAAGGACTACACCAAGGAAACGACCTTCGAGATCGTTCAGTAGCCGCGTTCGCCGCGTCGTAGAAGGGTGGCGTCGGCCACCCTTTCTTTTTGGCCGTTATCCCGCCTGGAGCGCGGTGATCGCGAGGGCGTCCACAATGTCCTCGACCGAGCAGCCGCGGGATAGGTCGTTCGCGGGCTTGGCCAGGCCCTGAAGGATCGGACCGACGGCGCGGCACCCGCCGATGCGTTCGGCAATCTTGTAGCCGATGTTGCCGGAGTCGAGATCGGGGAAGACGAGCACATTCGCGCGTCCCGCGACTTGGGACCCGGGAGCTTTGGAGGAAGCGACCATCGGGACCAGCGCCGCATCGAGCTGGAGCTCCCCATCGATGTTGAGACCTGGATAGCGCTCGCGGGCGATTTCGAACGCCTCGCGAACCTTGCGCACGCGCGGATGATCGGCGCTGCCCTTGGTGGAGAAAGAAAGAAGGGCCACACGTGGTTCGACTCCGAGAAACGTCCGCGCATTCTGACTCGCGAGCCACGCGATCTCGGCGAGTTCGCTCGGACTTGGATCGGGGTTCACGCCGCAGTCGGCAAAAATCAGCGCACCGCCTTCTCCGAGAGTCGTGTTGGGGGTCTCCATCAGGAAGAACGAGGAGATCTTGGAGACCCCGGGTGCTGCACCGATGCCGCGAAGCGCCGCGCGCAGGGTGTCGGCGGTGGTGGCTCGGGCACCCGCCACGAAGCCGTCGAAGGTCCCGGTCGAAACGCCGATGGCTGCGAACAGCAGCGCCCCCCGCACGTGATCCGCCGCTTCCGATTCTGACAGGCCGCGCGCTCGCGAACGCTCGAGATAGATGCGCTTGGCGTTTTCGTGTTCCCTGCCCGAGGTCGGGGCTTCCACGATATCGACTCCGGTGAGATCGACGCCGAGCGCCGTCGCCGTTGATCGCACTTTGGCCGGATCCGCGCTCACGAGCGAGACGCGAGCCAGGCGTTCCCTGGTCGCGATGGCGGCGGCCTGCAGCGTGCGCGGCTCATCGGCTTCGGGCAGCGCAATCCTGCGCAGCTTTCTACGTGCTTCGTCGCGGATCCGTTGCAGGGCGCCCATGTTCGAGAAGTTAACCACAGGTGCTTCCTCGAAGTGAGACCGCTAGGCCCGCGCGATAGAAGCGACAAGGCCACTGTCCACCGAGTGGGCCTTTATCATCGCTCGTCCTCATGAAAACTCTCCGCGTGTTTGTGACTGCCGACATCGGCAGGGAATCGATCCAGCGCCTTGTCGATGCCGGATTCGATGTCGACGTTCATCCCACCATCGAGGCGCCATCGTATGAGGCGCTCGCGGCCAAAGTGGCTTCCGGAATCGATGGACTGCTGACCACGATCCGCGACCGTGTCGATGAGCCACTGCTGGCCGCTGGTGCTGCGGAGGGCCTGAAGATCGTCGCGCAGATCGCGGTTGGCTACGACAACATCGACACCGCCGCCGCGACCCGCTACAAGATTCCCGTGGCGAATACGCCGGATGTCCTCTCTGATGCCACCGCCGAGTTCGCCTTCTTCATGATGGGCGCGGTCGCGCGCAAGTTGTATCCCTCGGAGGAACTCGTTCGCACGGGACGTTGGGGTGTCTGGCATCCGCACCATCCCTGGCTGGGTGACAACGTCGCTGGCAAGACGGTCGCGGTGATTGGCCCGGGCCGCATCGGCAAAGCCTTCATCCATAAGTGCCTCGGCTTCGATATGGATGTCCTTTGCTGCGCGCGGAAGAAGGATGAAGTGTTCGTGCGCAACATCCAGCGCGTCATGGATCTGAATGCCGAGATTGGATTCGCGAAGGTGCGGACCATCCGCTACGTCTCCCTCGATGATGCGCTCGGTGGCGCCGACTTCGTATCGCTGCACGTGCCCCTGGTCAAGACCGGGCCGGATACGACTGTCCACTTGATGGACGAAGCGCGACTGCGACAGATGAAGAAGACGGCCTATCTCATCAACACCACGCGCGGTCCCGTGGTCGACGAAGACGCGCTAGCCCGTGTCCTCCTCGACGACGGGTTCGCCGGAGCGGCCCTCGATGTCTTCGCGAAGGAACCCTTGCCCATGGATTCGCCCCTGCGCGATGAGCGCCTGACCTTGAAACTCCGCCTCTTCAATCATCTGGGTTCGGGGACTTATCAGACGCGGCTCTCCGCTGACCCGAATGTCGGCATGGCGGGTCGCGCGGTGCAGTCGGTCATCGACCGCCTGCGGGGCGCCGACCCGCGGCAGATGCCGTGGGTCGTGAATCGGAGTGATCTCAAATGAAGACGACCTCGTTCTCCCGCGTAGCGCTTTTGCTCTCGCTGAATCTGGCCGCCGTGACGTTAGCCCGCGCCCAATCCCCCGGACCGGCACCCGAACCGTCTCCAACGCCCACACGGCACTTCAACTCTGCCGTCGAAAAAGCGCTGCCGACTGCCGGCTCGCTCACCGCGCGCATCGTTCAACTGAACGCAGGGCTGGTCCTCGAGCGCGAAGAAGGTATCGGCCTCTTTCCCGCCGAACCCTCACGATTCGTCTTCCGCGGCGGATCGTGGACGCAATCCCGCAACGAGATCGACGGCTTCGATGTAACCGATCCGATTTTTGGCGGGCGTCCCCTGGTCTGGGGCACGATGGAGTTGGGCGAGATCGAGGTCAAGACAGATTCCAAGGGAACTGTCCTGTCGCACACCCACCTCGCGCCGAGTTCGCAGACGGGCATGCACTTCACGGCGCAGGCCAATCTGGGTCTCTTTGATTCCACCGGGACCACGGCCGATCCGATTCCATCGCTCGCGCGGGGCCACAACCTTTTCGATGGCTATCTCGGCGCGTCCGGTGTCTCGTCGAGTGGTGCCACGAACTGGAGCGGCGCTCTTTCGGGCGCTGACGTGAAGCGATCGGAGCGCGACTCCGATCTTGAACGTGCCACGCAGCGTCTTGGTTTTGAGGGTCGCGTGAACCACGCCCGCGGTGACGATCGCTTCAACGGGCTGGCGCTGTATCAAGGTCACCGGGCGCCGTTCGGTTTCACCACGGGCGAGACGCGCGCCACGGGGCTTGTCATCGGAGCGTCGTGGAAACGAGCCGACGCGAGCGGCCAGGAACTGGGAACGGTCACCAACGCCCGCGTTACGTACGTCCGCGGAGCCACGGACGATCCGAAGTTTGGGGCTGCCCTTCCGTTCGAACGACTTGTGGATGGGGCATCCCAGTTCCAAGTTCCGTACAACGCGACCGGCCAGCGCTTCCAGTTTGAAGCGGCCAGCCGTAAATGGAAGTTCGGTGGCGCAACGGATGCTTCCGTGGTCGCAAGGATCGCCCGCTCGCAGAGCGGTCGCGAACAGGTTCAGCCCACCTTTCAAGCCCTCGAGCGACTGAACGGTCTCTCTGCCCGTGAGTGGACGTTCACGAGCAAGGCACCCGCGCGCGTCACCGAAAATCGTCTCGGCCTCGCTCTGCGTTTCGCCGCTGAGCTTTCTGACCGCACGCGAGTGACCGGGTCCGTCGAGCTTCAACGCGTGACGGTGAGCGACGCTGATAGCGAGCGCATCCTCAGTTCCAACAACATCCTCCCTGAACTGCGCTTCGAGTGGCGCAAGAGCGACGTCACCGAGCTCTTTGCAGAAGCCTCGATCGGAACGCCGCCGGTTCCGCTTGCCGGGTACGAGTCAGCGGCATCCGGCGCGCTCAACATGTCTGCTCGTCGGTGGAACGACTTGAACGGCGATGGACGAGTCACCTCGAACGAACTGGGTGCTGAAGTCGCTCGACGTGGTCCCGGCTCCGTGACGGCCGCCGCGGATGCCTCCCTGCCCACCATGCGCCGCGTCATCGTCGGCTTCAAGACCAAGGTCTTCGGAGTTGGGATCCATGCGACGGGGTGGGCTCGCCGCGATGTGAACTTGATCGAAACCGTTCTGAACCCAATTGGCGCTGAGATTCTGAGAACACGCAACATCCCCGATCCTTCAGGCGACATCGTGGGCGCATCCGACGATCAGATTCTTCCCATCGTTGAAGAAACCAACGCTTCTTTCACGGGTTCCCGATATCTCCTGACGAATCCCGTGGGCCACGTCGGCCGCGGCGAAGGTGCCGAACTGGGCTTCGAGACAAATTCGACGCACGTTCATTGGGGGCTGAATGGAGCGGCGTTTCTCAACTCGGGTCAGGGGGGAAACCGCGGATTGCGGGTCAACGAGAACGATTTCGGTGTGATCGGCGAAAGCTTCGATCGCGCCAATGCCGATACCTTCGGCGATGGCCGGCTTTTCTTCGATCGCGCTTACAGCCTTCGGATGTACTTGACCTCCAATGACGTCCGCGGATTCACCTTCGGTGCTCTCGGACGGTACGACGACGGTCAGCCCTTCGCGCGGCTGGTGATCCAGAACGACCTGCCGCAGGGCCCAGACTTTGTTCAGGCGATTCCCCGCGGTCGCGCGCGCCTCCACTACACGCTGTCTGTGGATGCCCGTATTGCCAAACGTTTCAAATTCTCAAGCTCTGATCTCGAAGTCTCAGCGTCGGTCTTCAATGCTCTTGGCTCTCAGTTTGAGGCGGAAGAGCAAGTGGTCTGGCAGTCCGATTACCGGCGTATCACCATGGTCCAGCCGCCGCGCGCGTTCGTGATCGGAGTCCGAATCGGCCGATAGTGTCTCGTAACAGAAATAGTGCATAAGCCGGCGCCGAGGCGTATGGAGCGCAACGCGCAGAGGACGGCGCATATTGAACATATGCAACGACGAACAGCGCAGCGATCTGCGATGCATCGGAGGCGCATTGAATGCCAAACCGCGGTTGTTTCACTGACGCGCTTGCAGGCGCTCCAGCGGCTCTCTCAGAAATTCGGCGAGCCGCCCGGCGATGAGAACGTGTCCCGCCGCGTTCGGGTGGATGCGCTCGCCGAACAGGCGACGATTCCCGGGCCAGGCGCCCTCGGTCAGCTTTGAAATTTCGAGCGTTGGAATCCTCGCTATTTGAGCCTCGGCACGTAGGCGGTGCCTGTAGAACGTCATCCGGCGGCCTTCGTCGGGGTTTCCGCGATCTTGGGGCTTTTCAGGGTCAATGCCCGGCACGTTGGGATCACGATAGACGGGCAGCAGAATGCCAAACCACGCGCCCTCTCGTTTGCAGATTTCGGCCATTTTTAGAAAATTTGAGACGTACTCGTCGTCTGACGTGCGTGGCTCGGCGACCGCCGGCGTCGAAGGCCCCGCACTCGGCGCTCCCTTCACGTGGAGGAGAAACTGACTGCTTGCGATGAGCCTTCGAAGTAGGATCTGTAGGAAGCTGGACGGCAGCGTCACGCGGTCAGGGAGGCCTGCAGTCCGTAGATCATTCCAGCCGAAGCTCGCAACGACGGCATCCGGCTTCAACTCCGCGACATCGCGTTCGAGCCATGCGAGCCCCTGGGAGCTCGAGTACCCCGGAACCGCGAGGGGGATGACCTCGATGTCACTCCGATTGAATCGGACCCGCAGCCTCTCCTCTACGAGCTCCGGATACGGCCTTTCTGCGCGATCGAAGACGAGGCCCCTTTTCTGATCGTAAGCCGTCGGGACTCGGTACCCAAACGCGACGGAGTCCCCCAGGACCACGACCCGCAGCCCTCGCTTCTGGGCTACCTCGTGACTCATTCGCAACCCGCGAGAGTTGGTGCTTACCGGCGTGAAATCCCACCACGTTTCCCGGAGGTTGGGTTTGAGTCGCCAGCCGAGGCGAGCGTCAAACTCGAAGACACGCGGCCCCGACCGACCGCGCAAATCCGATTGAAGCACGGGAGCGCGAACGAAAGCCAGAAACGGATCGACGGGGGGCATTGAAATCCGGAATCCGGCCTCCACGACCAGGACCGCGGCAGGAACCAGCGCAAAAGAAATGACCAGCAGAAGCCAGTTTCCTGGGACAAAATATCTCGCCGCGAAAGCGCTCGCCCTCTCCTTCGCCGGGAACTTCAAGAGTGTGAAAAGACCGGCCGCGGCGAGGACCAGCCACTAGCGACCGATCGCCGCTCCATCGAGCACGCGACGGTCCGTGCCGCCCTCGAGAACTTTGTCGGTTTTGTTCCAGATAATGCCCTGAGCTACGCCCTGGACCGACCCGCCGTCCACGGTCGCATGGCCCATCTGCTTCAGGATGGCCAGAGTGTCCGGCGAAATGCCGTTCTTCTCGTACTGGATTCGGTCCGGCAGCCACTGATGATGGAAGCGCGGGAAGTCGATGGCGTCCTGGATGTTCATGCCGAAGTCCACCACGTTGAGGATGGTGAGCAGCACCGTGTTGATGATGGTGCGTCCGCCGGGCGAACCGATGACCATGAACAGTTCGCCGTCCTTCGCCAGTATGGCCGGCGTCATCGACGACAGCATGCGTTTCCCGGGCTGTGCGAGATTCGGTTCGGTGCCGACGAGGCCGGTGGCATCCGTCAAACCGGGCCCCGCATTGAAGTCGCCCATCTCATTGTTGAGAAGAAAGCCAGCACCCGGAACCACGATGGCCGAGCCGTAGCCGGCTTCCAGCGTGTAGGTCATTGACACCGCGTTCCGGTCGCGATCGACCACGGAGAGATGCGTGGTTTCGTCGCTTTCGGCCGGCCAATCAAAAGTCGCGGGCGACGAAACGGACGCTTTCGTGTCGCTGATCGTCTTCCGTAGCCCGTCCGCGTACTCCTTCGACGTTAGCCGCGCGACCGGCATGTCCTTGTTGAACGCGGGGTCCCCCATGAACTTCGCGCGATCGGCGAAAGCGCGCCGCATCGATTCGGTGATGCGGTGGATGGTGATCGCGGAGCGCGGCCCGTCTTTGGCGAGGTCATAGCCTTCGAGAACATTCAACATCTCGATGAGCGCCGTGCCGCCTGAGCTGATGGGTGGCATGCCGATCACGTCATAGCCGCGGTACTTGCCGACGAGCGCGTCACGCTTCTTCGCGGTGTAGGCCTTGAGGTCGGCTTCGGTGATGAGACCGCCGTTCGCCGCCATCTCCTTCGCGAGCAGCCGTGCCGTCTTCCCTTCATAGAAACCACGCGGCCCGCTCTCGGCGATCCGGTCCAGCGTGTCCGCGAGATCGGGTTGTCGCAGGATGTCGCCCATCTCATAGGCAATGCCCTTGCGGGAGAACTGCGCGAGCGACGCGGGGTATTTCTGGAACCGGGGCAGAGCACCTTTCAGCGACCGCGCGAGGCCATCGGTGATGATGAAGCCTTCGCGGGCCAGCGTGATCGCGGGATCGACGAGACGACGCCAGGGCAACTTTTGCGAGCCCTGGTTCTG
>JBDSLN010000077.1:0-3997 GCA_039916365.1 Vicinamibacteria bacterium | reverse complement strand
GGGCCACGGGCCTCGGCCGAACGCAGTGGGCCGACCGGTACCTTACTGAACGCGGGGAGGGGCCCCGCGTCCGATCCTGCAAGACGCTTGGAGGCCCCCGGAGATGAGGCCGAGGAAAGGCCCGTCGTCCGCAGCAACACCACCGAAGCGCACCGACCGCGAACCCACGGTGAACAGGCTCTCACTGCTTCTGTCGAGCAAAAATCGTTGACCGGAGGAAAGCGGTAGATTGAAGGCGATGCTGATCAATCGTCGTAGCCCTTCTCCTTCGCTCGGGCTTGTTCTCGGTGCGGTCGGGTGGTCTCTCATCGCCTTTCCGGGTTTCGCGATCGATGCGAAAGTGCAGGCCGTGAAGACTCCACGCTTCAGCTTCAAGGTGGTGAAGGCATTCCCACACGATCCGACTGCGTTCACCCAGGGCCTCGTCTTCGCGGAGGGCGTCTTCTACGAGAGCACCGGCCTGAGCGGCCAGTCGACCTTGCGCAAGGTGACGCCGGAGACGGGCGCCGTGCTTCAGAAGATCAGCATCGATCCGAAGTACTTCGCCGAAGGACTGGCGCTGGTCGGCAACGAATTGCTGCAGATCACCTGGAAAGAGCATGAAGGTTTCGTCTACGACAAGAACACCTTCAAGCGCCTGCGCTCCTTCAGCTACCCGACCGAAGGATGGGGGATCGCCTACGACGGAAAGAACCTTGCCATGAGCGATGGCTCCTCGAAGATCTTCTTCCTCGACCCGAAGACGCAGAAGGCGCTGCGCAACGTTCAAGTGATGGATGGATCGAGCCCGATCGAGCGCCTCAATGAGCTGGAATTCGTGAAGGGCGAGCTGTGGGCGAACGTCTGGCAGACCGATCACATCGTGAAGATCAACCCGGCGAACGGCAAGGTCACCGGCTGGATTGATCTGGGCGGGCTGCTCCGTCCTGAAGCGCGTGGCCCCGAGGGCGATGTGCTCAATGGGATCGCGTGGGACAAAGCGGGCGATCGGATCTTCGTGACTGGCAAGAAGTGGCCCTACCTCTTTCAGATCGAGCTAGTTCCAGTCTCCTAGCGGAAGCGCCGCAAAGCGCTGAAGGCGTTTTCAGGGCCACCGGCCTAAACTTCGCCTCTACATGTCCAAAGACCCGACGTTTCGAGTCCTCGTCGACGCCCCGAAGAGATCCAGCGTCTATGAGGACTACCGCAAAGAGTGGGACCGTCGCGAGACCGACCTGGACGCGTCCGACCATCCTGTTCATGCCGACATCGAGACGGTGGCCGTATGCGACCTCCGCTGCGGCAGCAACGAAGAAGACCCCAAGGGCTTCTGCCAGATCTGGACGCACGAGCACATCCGCATGCAGGGGATGGAAGACTTCTCCTATCAGCGCGGCTACATGGATCCAGTGCTCTATGGCCGTCTGATCCAGCAGTGCGCCGACATCGGCGTGTCGTCGATCAAGTTCAACTACCGCGGTGAGCCATCGCTCCATCCGCGCATCGTGTCGTTCATTCGCGAAGCCAACGCCCTCGGCTTTCCTGATCTGATGATGAACACGAACGGCAACGGTGGTGCTCGCAAGAACAAGAAGCTGTTCCGCCAGATCGTCGAAGCCGGCATCACCGACCTGATGTTCTCCGTCGATGCCTGCGACGAGACGACGTATCACCGTCAGCGAGTGGGCGGTCAGTGGGAGATTCTGCTCAACTCCGTGCGAGAGTCGGTCAACACCCGCAACGAAGGCAAGGGCGCCAAGGACCTCAAGATTCGCGCGTCTGTCGTACGAACCAAGGTCAATGCGAACGATCTCGATTCCGGCCGCATGGAAGAGTTCTGGTGCAAGGAGATGGGGGTCGACTGGATGTCGATCTCCGAGTGCTACCTGCCCGCGGGCGCGCAGCACTCATGGCAGGCCGCGCACTGGACCGATCTGAAGGCATCCGAGTTTCAGTGCTCTGACCCGTTTCGTCGCATGGTCGTGACCTGGGACGGGCGACACACGATGCCCTGTTGTCAGGGCTTCACCATGGAGATCGAAGGCGGGCCCGTGGTCTCAGGAGCGGGCGCCCCGATGTCCACGATTCAGAAGGCGTGGCTCTCGCCGAATTTTGAACGCCTGAGAACCGCGCATCGCGACCGCACCTGGGACGACCCGGTCAGCGGCGAGCCGATCTGCCAGTCCTGTGCGGTCACGAAGAAGCCGACGCCCATTCCCGTTCCCAAGGATGGCCGGGTTCATCTGCGCGTTCTGACCACCTAAGCCGGTCGTTTCTCAGGCGTTTTTGCCGGTCCCGTTTCAAGGAGCGCCGCCTCATGACATCCAGCATTGCCGACAACATCCGCGAAGTCCTTCTCGGCATCGGGGAGGATCCGAATCGCGAGGGCTTGCTCAAGACGCCGCAGCGGGTCGAGCGCGCGCTGAAAGACATCACCGCCGGCTACACCCAGGATCCGATCAAGATCCTCAACGAAGCCATGTTCACGGTGCAGACCGACGAAATGGTCATCGTGAAGGACATCGAGCTCTACAGCTTGTGCGAGCACCACATGCTTCCGTTCTTTGGGAAGGCGCACGTCGCGTACCTGCCGGAAGGCCGCGTGGTCGGCCTGTCGAAGATCCCGCGTCTGGTCGACATGTTCGCGAAGCGGCTGCAGGTTCAGGAGCGCCTGACCCATCAGATCGCGAGCACGATTCAGGAAGTCATCAAGCCGCGCGGTGTCGGCGTCGTCGTGGAAGCCCGCCATTTCTGCATGATGATGCGCGGCGTTCAGAAACAGAACTCTGTCGCCATCAGCTCCTCGATGCTCGGTGTCTTCCGCGAGAACCGCGCGACGCGCGACGAGTTCCTGTCACTGGTGAGAAGCCGCACCAACCTCTAGTTCGAGGCTGCACTGCTCGCGAGGCGTAGGCGTCGACGCTGCCACGATAAGGCCGATCCATAGCCAGAGGCCCTTGAGCGCGATCCAGTCCAGAAAGAGTCCGGCGCAAAGGACGCCGGTAACCGAGGCGAGACCGGCAGTCCTATGCTCTGGCTCGTCGCCGGTGGCGACTCGACGGTAGACTTCGCCGAACAGCCAGATAAATATCATGAGTCCGAGCAGACCCTCCTCCGCCAAGAGTCCGAGGATCGCTGAATGTGGAGCCCACGCCGAACCGTATCGCTGTCCTCCCACCAGCCATTGCTCTTCACCCGAGGCAACCTCTGCGAAAGTGTGCTCGAACTGCCCAGGTCCTTTTCCGAACGCGGGGTTTTCCATCCACACGCGAAAGGCCGTTCGGTTGAGAGTCAGATAGGCGCCCGCGCGGAAGCTGGGCGCTAAAGATGTCCGATCATCTGGATTTGCCGGAATCACCGCAAAAAAATAGCCAAAGAGACTCGCCGCGATGGAGACGCAGGCCAGGACGGTTGTGGCCCGACGCCAAGCGTTCGCACCCGTCCACGACCCCTTCGACAGAAGCGTGGCGACACCAACGCCCAACATTGATCGAGAGAGCGTGGCCCAGCTTGAAGCCAACATCGCCAGGCTCGCAACCCCGGATCGACCCACGAAGGGGACTGCCGCGGAGAGAAATATGGCAAGGACGCTCCCGCCCGTCAGCCCCCCGAGTCGGAAGAGCCAATTCGGAAGGGCGCCCGACTGATTGCTTCCGATACGGGTTTGAAGAGTGTTCTCGGCAATGAAGATGATCCACGCGACGGAGAGCGCGATGAGCATCGGGACTCGAATCGCACGTCGCGCCTCCGGCGGGTCGACACACATGTGGGCGGTCAGAACGAGGACGGTGAGCGAATACGCCGTTCGCAGAACCGACTTCCATCCCCAAGGCGACCAGTGCAGCAGGAGCGACAGCAGGCCGGCAGCGCTCAGGCTGACGGCGGCGATGATTAGACGTCGGTTGATGGGAACGAAACGGCGCGTCCACGCCGCGTGGATCACCGCCGCCACGAACAGGACGTCGAACGCGGATAGCTGTTTCCATCCAAGGCCGATCGGAACCGTGGCGGCCGGAAA
>JBDSLN010000076.1:0-2718 GCA_039916365.1 Vicinamibacteria bacterium | reverse complement strand
AAGTCGATCGTTTGCGCCGTTGATCTTCGGGCGGGAGGGGACCTGGCCATTCTGGAAGCCGACGCGTGGGCGCGTCGGCACGAGGCCGTTCTCACGTTCGTGCACGCGATTCCGGAGATGTCCAGGTCGCATGTGCTGTTCCCGCAGTTCACGCAGCGCACCTTTCAGTCCCTCCCCGCGCTGACCAGGCTCACCGCCGACGCCGTAGCGGGTCGGGTCCAGCGGCTCACCGGTCGCAAACAGGAAGATCTGGATGTTCGTATCGACACCGGATCTCCCGCCACCATCATCGTGAACGTCGCGGAGGAGGTGAGCGCGGACCTCATCGTGGTCGCGGCGGTCGGCGGAGACGCCACGATCGCGCCACTTGGCTCCGTGGCGTTGCGGACCGCGCGACATGCGCACTGCCCGGTTCTGGTGGCCCGGCCCTCGCCGCCTGGGGGAGCCGTGGTGATCGCGACCGACCTGTCCGATCCGACGTTCCCTGCCGTGAGGGCCGGCGCCTTCGCGGCGCGCGCGTTGGGGACCTCCGTTGTCGTGATCCACGTCTCGGAGTTCCCCAACATCATGCCGGTGTCACCCGATGCCTTGAGCCCCTCGGTCACCTACGCCACCAATCCCGACGACCTGGATGCGCTTCGCGAGTCGGCGCGCGAGTATCTGGACAATGCCCTTGCGCGGGAGGGCTTGCAGGGCGTCGGAACCGTCACCGAGGGCATCCCGGCGGTCGCGATTGTCAGCGCCGCCCGAAGGCTCCAGGCGGGCCTCATCGTGATCGGAACCGAGGGACGCACCGGACTGCGGCGCATGCTGCTCGGCAGCACCGCCGAGCAGATCCTCCGCGATTGTCCCTGTTCCACTCTTGTCGTTCGACTTCACAGTAAGGAGGCTATCCATGAAGAAGCTGCTGATCGTTCCCGTCAGTATCCTGGATTCAGTCGTCATCGTGCGCACGCGGGGGCTTGAGCTCTCTGCTTCCCAGCGCGCGGAACTCCATCGATGCGAAGCCGCGATGGGCCGTGTGTTTCAACTGATTCATCGGATCGAGTGGAAGATCGAAGCTCTAGAGCGGGGCACGTCCGCACGTTGCGAGATTCGGGCCAAAAGCGGCGTGTTCTCCGCCACATCCACCGCCACTGGTCCATTGCCCGCGATTCACGGAGTGGTGGAACAGATCCTCAAGCAGAAGCGTCGAGCCAAGGAGATCAAGGTGACTCGTCGTCGCGTAAGCCCTGTCAAAACCTCGAAGCGCAGCGCCGCTCCGACGGGGATCTAGAAGTCCGACAGAATCCGTGAATACGCCTGCGTGATCGCGTTGTACCAGGTCTGCGCCATGATCTGGTAACCGACGGCTTTCGGATGGATGTGATCCACGAAGAGAGCGTCGTTTGGGATGCCGCTCTTCAGAAACGCGGTATTCAGATCTACGATCACGGCGCCTTCCTGGTCCGCCATCTGTCGAAGATAGAAGTTCTGCAGTTCTACCCATCCATTGCGGGATTCCGGCGCGCGATCGTCGAAGCCCACGTTGACCGGTGTGATGGTCGCGATGAAGGCGTGTCCGCCCGCGCGATTGACCTGCTGAATCATCGAGCGCAGGCTGTCGGTGGTGAAACAGGGAAGCAGGTCGAAGCTGCATCTGCGATCGTTGTAGTCGTTCACACCGTAGAAAATCAGAGTGAAGGCCGGCCGATCAGCGGCGAGCCGGGTGCCAATGCGGTCGGCACCACTCTCAGACCGCGTCGCGTCGATGCCCTCGTTCAGGATCGTGCCGGATCCGAAATGCGCGCGAAGCATCGCTTGCAGGATCGCGCGGTAGCCTTGGCCGTCGCCGACTTCCGGTTCGCCGTTGGTGATGCTGTCTCCAAAGGCCATGTACACATTGGCCTGAGCGGAGGAACCCAGGGGCAGGGTGATTGGAACATTGATGGTGGTTGACGACGGGACGGTGATCGTCGTGGTTGCGGGCGGACGATAGAAGACGGGCACTGAAGCCGCAGTGACGTCGAGGGTCTGCGAGCCTTCGGGAACCTGAATGATGATCTGGCCGCTCAGTTCGGCGGTTCGTCCCCGCGCGCCGCCCGCCACGATCTCCACGTTGGGGATGCGCGTGACCTCATTCCCATCTAGAACTTTGTTCCCGTTTTCGTCCAGAAAGGCCACGAACGTGACGGACCTTGTGGTCACCGTGGGGACCGTGCTCGGGCCGGTCGATCCACTGCCGCCGCAAGCCGGAACTAGAAGCGAAAGGCTGATCGCGAATGCGCCGCGGGAGTTCATATGCGAACCACAGATTATCAGCCTGCTGGCGCGCGGTTAGCCGCCTCTAGTTCACACCGAGTTTGGCGCGGAAGTAGGCGATGGTCGGGATGAGGCCCTCGTCCAGGCTGACCTTGGGCTCCCAGCCGAGAAGCGTCCGCGCGCGGGTGATGTCGGGCTGACGGACCTTCGGGTCATCCTCGGGAAGTGGCTTCTCGACAATCCGGCTGCGCGAACCGGTCGCCGCGATCACCTTTTTCGCGAGATCGAGAATCGTGAGCTCCTGAGGATTCCCGATGTTCACGGGATCGCTGGTCTCCGACATCATGAGGCGATGGATGCCTTCGACAAGATCTGACGCGAAGCAAAGGCTGCGGGTCTGCGCGCCGTCGCCGAAGACCGTGACGTCTTCGTTGCGAAGCGCCTGGCTCATGAACGCGGGAATGGCGCGTCCGTCCA
>JBDSLN010000075.1:0-7571 GCA_039916365.1 Vicinamibacteria bacterium | reverse complement strand
GCGGTGCTTCTGGCCAAGAACCGGGGCAAAGTGCGGGGCGTCGCAAAGGGCGCGCGCGGTCCGGGCCATCGGTATCAGTCGTCGCTTCAGCCTCTTTCGGAAATCCGCACCACGCTGTACGGTCGTGAAGGGACGGAGTTGTTTCGTCTCGGCACGGTCGAACTCCTTCGTTCCTCCGAGCCGCCCCAAAGCAATCTAGAAAGCCTTCTCGCGTTGGAATATTGCGCCGAATTGTTTGAAGCGTTCCTGCCCACCGACGTCCGCGACGACGACACCTACCGGCTGGGCCGTTCGTGCGTGACCGCGCTGAAGCAGAAGGGCTCGGACGGGCGTGCGGTGATGCGCTACGCCGAGGCGTGGACACTGAAACTGCACGGGCTTTATCCGTCGCTGGCCCGTTGTCTGTCTTGTCGTCAGCCGATTACGGACGCGCTGGCGTTCGATCGCGTGGGCGAGCGGGTGGTGTGTTTGAACTGTGCGTCGACGCGCACGCAGATCCTCGACGCCGACTCACGCGCGCTGCTTCGGTCGGCGCTGCGTCTGTCGCCCTCGAACTTCGCGGAGAAGACCGCGGGCATCGACCTGGCGCCCATCCGGAAGTTCCATGCGACGCTGATCGAGAATCACCTTGGCCGGTCCCTGAATTCTTCGCGCGTTATTGAGAGTGTGCTTCGAACATGAGCCTGAGTGTGCAGGGCACTATCGCGACGTTGAATGCGTTCTGGGAGAAGAACGGCTGCCTGATTCAGCTAGGCGTCGATACCGAAGTGGGTGCTGGCACTATGAATCCGGAGACCTTCCTGCGTGTGCTTGGTCCAGATGCGTGGCGCGTCGCGTACGTGCAGCCCTCGCGTCGTCCGACCGACGGCCGTTATGGCGATAATCCGAACCGGCTTTACAAGCATCATCAGTATCAGGTGATCCTGAAACCTTCGCCGGCAAATGTTCAGGATCTCTATCTGGATTCGCTGCGAGCGCTCGGTATCGAGCCGGCCGATCACGACGTTCGTTTTGAGGAAGACAACTGGGAGTCGCCTGCGCTCGGCGCATGGGGGATTGGCTGGCAGGTGCTTCTCGACGGGCAGGAGATCACGCAGTTCACATATTTCCAGCAGGCGGGTGGGATCAACCTGTCTCCCATATCGGCCGAGATCACCTACGGGCTGGAGCGCATTGCGATGTACCTCCAGGACAAAGCGGACATCTTCGACGTCGAGTGGGGTGGCGGCGTGCCGTATCGGAAGGTTCGGCATGAGGAAGAGTTCCAGCTTTCGCGTTACAGCTTTGAGTTGGCCGATGTGGATTTGCACATGAAGCTGTTTGAAGGCGCGCTCGGCGAGGCGAAGCGGCTCCTTGAAACCGCGTCCCCGCGCGTGTCGCTGGCCGCATACGATTGGGTGCTCCGTGCGTCTCATGCCTTCAACGTGCTGGATGCTCGCGGGGGAATCTCCGTGACCCAGCGGGCGTCGATGCTGCTCCAGATTCGCAAGCTGGCTTGCGGTGTCGCAGCGGCTTACGTTGAGGATCGCTGGCCTGCTCCTGTCAAAGAGAAGGTTGTCGCGAGCGTCGCCGGGGCGAAGTCATGATGTCCGAGGCCGAGATGTTGTTGGTTGATTCAGCGTTGCACACTTCGCGCGGGACTGAGATGGCGGCTACGGGCGATGGGCCTTTTCTCGGCCTCACATGCGTGGGCCTCCATTCGTTTTTGCAGGAACGGCGCGGGGGCCCCATCCCCCAAGGGGAGGCTTCGCGCCCCCGCGAACCCAAAAGGTACTGGTCGGCCCACTCCGTTCGGCCGCGTCCCATCGCCCTTCGCTCCGAGGTTTTTCGCGCGGGCGCCGCACCATCGTCGGGCATCCGGCAGACGCAGGAAGCGGATCGTGGCTGAGTTTCTTTTTGAGATCGGATTCGAGGAGATGCCGGCGCCCTGGCTCGCCGGGCTGGCCGATCAACTGCGTGAGAAGTTCCTGGCCTTGGCCGGCAACGAGCTGCTGGCGCCTACCGATGCGCGGGTGTTCTGGACATCGCGTCGATTGGTTCTGGTCGCTCAGGTCATGGCCCGGCAGGAAGACCGCACCGTTGTTGAGTGGGGACCCGCGGCCAAGATTGCCAAGGATGGTGCCGGCAATTGGTCGAAGGCCGCCGAGGGCTTCGCGAAGAAGCAGGGTGTTGGCATCGAGGCGCTGACTCTCGCCGCCAAGGCCGAAGGTTCTTCGGAGCTCTATGTCAGCGCGACCAAGGCAATTGCCGGCCGTCCAACGCTCGATGTGCTCGCGGCCCTTCTGCCTTCAATCCTGCGTGGCTTCAACTTCCCGAAGCGCATGAATTGGGACGCCTGGCTGGATGACGGCCGTGGCGCGTTCGAGTTCGGTCGTCCGATTCAATGGATCGTGGCGTTGCTTGACGGCTCCGTTGTGCCGGTGACGATCTTCGACGCGGCTGCGGGAGTGAAAGGTGCCGCTCGTGTGATGAGCGGACGTCGCTCGATGGGGAATCGTTTCTATCCGCGTGATGCGAAAGGCCGTGGCTTCGAAGTGAACTCGTTCGTCGAACTCGAAGCGGGACTCGAGGCGCGATTTGTTGTGCTCGATCCTGCGAAGCGAACAGCACGGATTCGCGGTCAGGTCGAAGCGGCCGGTGGCAGCGCTTCCGGCGACGATGCGCATCTCATCGCGGAGTGGTGCGACCTCGTCGAGTACCCGACGATCGCTGTCGGTTCGATTCCGAAAGAGTTTGCTGATCTGCCGATCGAGGTGCTGGAGACCGTTCTCGCGCATCATCAGAAGGCAATCACGTTGCCAGCAGGTCCAGACGGAGTGCCACGATTTGCGGCGATCTCCGGCTGCGACGGCGCGGGTGCAACGAATGCAGCGCGCGGTCAGGAACGTGTTGTCGTCGCCCGTCTCAAGGACGCGCGATTTTTCTACCAAGAAGATCGCAAGCGCCCGTTGGCGGATCGCGTCGATGATCTTGCCGCCGTCACTTTCCAGAAAGGCCTTGGCAGCTACAAGGACAAGGCGGTTCGCATTTCCACCCAAGCCCAGGCAATCGCGAAACAGGCCGGATATTCGGACGCCGTCGTGACTGCCGCGAGCAAGGCCGGGTTGCTGGCAAAGGCCGACCTTGTAACGCTGATGGTGCGCGAGTTTCCCGAGCTTCAGGGAGTGATGGGTAGCATCTACGCCGGTGCGGATGAGACTGCAGATGTGGCGGCTGCCGTGCGCTGGCACTACCAGCCGGTTGCGATTGAAGCGGACGCCGCTCCGGCGGGGAAACTCCAAGGCCCCGGAGCCGACGTCTTTGCCGCAGTCGCCCTTGCCGACAAGCTCGACACTCTCACCGGATATTTCGGCCTTGGCCAGATTCCTTCCGGGAGCAGCGACCCGTACGGTTTGCGCCGCGCCGGGCAGGGCCTCCTGCGCGTGCTTCTCGACTTCTGGTCTGGCAAGGCGCCTGACCTTGCCGGGGCGATTTCCACTCTTCATGGATCGCTCGGCAACGGCCTCCCGAAGACCGCCCCGGAGACGCAGGCGTCTGTGTTTGCGTTCCTTGTCGACCGACTCCGCACGATCTTCATCGCGCGCGGGTTCGTACCTGACGAGGTGGATTCGGTTCTTTCGACTCCGGCGGTCAAGCCGTTGGCCGATGTTCGCTCCACGCAGGCTCGTTTGCGGGCTCTCGCGTCCGTTCGCTTCGAGCAGGCGGAAGCGTTCGCAGGGCTCGCCGAATCGTTCAAGCGCGCCAAGAACATTGTCGGTGACACGGAAGCGACACCAGTGGACGAGAATCTGTTTGCCGACGACAGCGAACGATTACTCTTCGCCGCGATCAAGAATGCCGAAACCACGGCATCATCCGATCCGGCGGCGCGCCTTCGTGCGGTGGCCGCCCTGCGCCCGGACGTGGATTCCTTCTTCAAGAATGTGATGGTCAACGCCGAGGACGCTATGGTTCGCGCCAATCGACACGCCATCCTTCACCGATTACTTGATCTCGTCTACGAGATCGCCGATCTTTCCAAACTTGCGTCGCCCTCTGGCGACAAAAACGTTTCGCCCTAGGAGATAAAGACAGTGTCAAAGTTCGTTTACTTTTTCGGTGGCGGCAAGGCCGAAGGCCATCGGGACATGAAGGATGCGCTGGGCGGCAAAGGTGCTGGCCTGGCGGAGATGACTAACGCGGGTCTGCCGGTGCCTCCCGGCTTTACTATTTCGACAAAGGCGTGCGCGGTCTTTGAAGCGAACAAAGGCAAGCTCACCCCCCCGATTGAAGACGAGATCGCGGAAGCGCTGGCGAAGCTCGAGACGCTGATGGGCAAGTCGCTTGGCCAGGCCAGCGATCCGCTGCTCGTTTCCGTTCGCTCGGGTTCGAAGTTTTCGATGCCCGGCATGATGGACACCATCCTCAACCTCGGCCTCAATGACAAGTCGGTGGTCGGCCTGAAGGGCAAGACCGGCAATGGTCGCTTCGCGAAGGACTCGTACCGTCGCTTCATTCAGATGTACTCGAACGTCGTTCTGAACATTGACAAGGATCTGTTCGAGCACGAGCTTCACTCTGTTAAGAAGGCCGTGAAGGTAAAGGCCGACGTCGACCTGACCGAAGCAAACCTCGACACCGTCCTCGAGAAGTACAAGGCCGTCGTCCTGAAGCAGACCGGCAAGCCCTTCCCCCAGGATCCGAAGGAGCAGCTCTCGGGCGCCCGCGATGCCGTTTTCAAGAGCTGGGGAAACACCCGCGCGGTCACCTATCGCCGCCTCAACGACATTCCGCACGACCTCGGCACCGCCGTCAACGTTCAGTGCATGGTGTTCGGCAACAAGGGTGACTCATCCGCCACCGGCGTCGGCTTCACGCGCAATCCTTCCACTGGTGCTCGGGAGTTCTACGGCGAATTTCTTCAGAACGCGCAGGGCGAAGACGTGGTCGCGGGCATCCGCACGCCGAACACCATCGCCGAGCTTCAGCAGGTGATGCCCGCCGCGTACAAGCAGCTTCGCGAGATCACCACCAAACTTGAACGTCATTACAAGGACATTCAGGATTTCGAGTTTACGATCGAAGAGAACAAGCTCTTCATGCTTCAGACCCGCAATGGCAAGCGCACCGGCTTGGCGTCGGTCGTGATCGCGGTTGATCTCGTTGACGAGGGCATCCTCACGAAGCAGGAAGCGCTGATGAAGGTCGAGCCGCAGTCGCTCGATCAGCTTCTGCATCCGATCTTCGAGCCGACGGAACGCGCCAAGGCGAAGATCGCCGCGAAGGGATTGCCCGCATCGCCCGGAGCCGCGACTGGAGCGGTCGTTTTCACTGCCGATGACGCGGTCGCATGGTCCGCCAGGGGCAAGCGCGTTGTGCTGGTCCGCATGGAGACGGTGCCGGACGACATCCACGGCATGCACGTCGCGCAGGGAATTCTCACCGCGACGGGCGGCATGACCTCGCACGCGGCGGTGGTTGGCCGTCAGATGGGCAAGCCGTCTGTTGTCGGTTGCTCGGCTTTGTCGATCAACGTCAAGCTGAAGACGATGACGGTGGGAGACAAGGTCCTTCGCGAAGGCGACGTCATTTCCCTCGACGGTTCGACCGGCGAAGTGATGTTGCAGGCGCTCGCCACGTCGCCTTCCGAGATCCTTCAGGTGGTCAACGGAACGCTGAAGGCCGAGAAGTCGCCGATCTACTTGAAGTTCGCGAAGCTGCTTTCGTGGACCGACGATGTGAAGCGTCTCGGCATCCGCGCCAACGCCGACATCCCTCGTGACGCGAAGACGGCGTTTGCGTTTGGAGCGCAGGGCATCGGTCTGTGCCGCACCGAACACATGTTCTTTGCCGAAGACCGCCTCAAGCACGTCGTCGCCATGATTCTCTCCGCGGCCAAGGGAGAGAAGGGCATGAGCGTGATGCGCGGTCTGAAGAAGAAGTTGACCGAAGTGAACTCGGCGCAGAAGGCGACCGTCAAGGCGGAGCTTGCTGCCGCGAACAAGATGTACGGCGACGCGATCAAGACCTACCACGGTGCCTTGAAGAAGCTGATGCCGATGCAGAAGCGCGACTTCGCCGGCCTTTTCAAGGAGATGAAGGGGTACCCCGTCACGATCCGTACGCTTGATCCGCCGCTTCACGAGTTCCTCCCGAAGCGCGAAGACCTGATGGTGCAGGTTGCGGCGAAGAAGGGCAGCAAGGCCGAGCTCGCTCGTGCCGAAAAACTGCTGCATGAAATCGAAGCCCTGCATGAGTTCAACCCGATGTTGGGTCATCGTGGCTGCCGTCTCGGCATTACGTATCCGGAGATCACCCGCATGCAGGCGCGCGCCATCTTCGAGGCCGCCGTTCAGGTCGCCAAGAAGGGTCAGAAAGTCCGTCCCGAGATCATGATTCCTCTCGTCGGTCACGTCGAGGAGTTGAAGCGTCAGAAGGCGATTGTGCTTGAAGAGGCCGAGCGCGTTCTGGGCAAGGGCGTCGCCGGGGTTGAGTATTTGATCGGAACGATGATCGAAGTGCCCCGCGCCGCACTGACGGCCGATGAAATCGCAAAGGAAGCCGAGTTCTTCTCGTTCGGCACCAACGACCTCACGCAGATGGGCTTCGGTCTGTCGCGCGACGACGCGGGCAAGTTCCTTGGGCCCTACGTGGAGATGGGCATCCTGGAGAAGGATCCGTTTGTCTCGATCGATGCGTCCGGCATCGGCCAGCTCGTGGATATCGCGGTGAAGAAGGGCCGTGCCGTCAAGCCGAAGCTCAAGATTGGCGTGTGCGGCGAGCACGGAGGCGATCCGTCGTCCATTCGCTTCTTCCACAACGCCGGCCTGAACTACGTCTCGGCTTCGCCGTATCGGATTCCGATTGCGCGCCTGGCCGCGGCGCAGGCTCAACTCGAGAAGCCCAACGCTGACTAGCAGAGTGCCAGTTTTGATGGGCACTCTGCGTATCCCGGCGCAGGCCGGGATCCAGATGAAGACGCACGTCGGCCGTGGTGGGTCCGTTCAAACCCACGGCCGGCGCTCCTCAACGTAGGGTGAACAAGATGCAATCCATCGCGCGCCTTCCCGACGATGTCGTCAACCAGATCGCCGCGGGCGAAGTCGTCGAGCGTCCAGCGTCCGTGGTCAAGGAACTGGTCGAGAACGCGCTGGACGCGGAGGCGACCCGTATCGTCATCGACATCGATCAGGGCGGTAAGCGCCTGATCCGGGTTCGGGACGATGGCTCCGGCATTCCGGCGGGGGAGCTAGCGCTTGCCATCGAACGTCACGCGACCTCCAAGCTGCGCCATGCTTCGGATCTCGAACACATCGCGTCGAGCGGATTCCGTGGCGAAGCGTTGCCGTCGATCGGCAGCGTCGCCGAACTGAGCATCACCAGCCGTACGCGTGATTCCGGTGAAGGTGCGGTCGTGGCGGTTGCTTTTTCGCGCATCACTTCTCCGATGCCGGCGGCGCATCCAGTGGGCACGACGGTGGAGGTCCGGAACCTTTTCCTAGAGGTCCCCGCGCGGCGCAAATTCCTGCGCGCCGAGTCAACCGAGCTTCGCTATGCCGTCGACATCGTCTCTTTGTTGGCGATGGCGCGTT
>JBDSLN010000074.1:0-5323 GCA_039916365.1 Vicinamibacteria bacterium | reverse complement strand
TCGCGGAGAGCCACGCGGGAACGATGCCGGTTTAACCGGCAGGACTTCCTCTATCGTGCGCGGGCAACGAAGTTGGCGAAGGCTTGACGGTTTGTCTAAGCGCGAGCGGACGCGGACACGCGCTGCCGCCACTTCCAGATGCGGTAGGCGAACAGCACCGCAAAGGTCACCGCAAAGAGCAACGGTCGAGACACATCGAGCTTCACTGACATCCAGAAATGGATGACTCCGAGAATCGCCGAGACATAAACCAATTTGTGCAGCCGGTTCCACCACTTGCCGCCCAGGCGAGCGATCATCTTCTTGGTGGAAGTCATTGCGAGCGGAACCATCAGAAGAAGGGCGGCCGATCCAATGAGAATGTACGGGCGCTTGGTCACATCGACCACGATCTCCTGCCAGTCGAGTTGGACGTCGAGGAAGATGTAGGCGAGCCAATGCAACGTTCCATAGGCGAAGGCGAACAGGCCCAAAGTGCGACGTTGTTTGGCGAGCCAGTTCCACTTCAGGATCTGGCGCAGCGGCGTGACCATGAGCGTCGCCACGAGGAAGCGCAGGGTCCAGCCTCCCAGGAAGTGCTCCACTTCCTTGACGGGGTTCGACCCGAGAATGCGCGTGCCCCGTGTGATGTCGGAGGTGACGCCGTAGATCGCGTAGATCGCGGGTGTTATCGCCAGCAGGATCAGGACAACGCCGAACCCTTTGGGTTCGCGCCAGGCGCGGAGTTTCGCGAAGGCTCCTTGCGGCTCAGCCATCAAAAATTCTTACGAAGGTCCATGCCGTTGTAGAGCGAGGCAACCTGGTCTGAGTAACCGTTGAACGGCAGGGTCGCACGACGCAGAAACTCTCCGATGCGGCGTTCCTTGGCCTGAGTCCAGCGCGGATGATCCACCGCCGGATTCACGTTCGAGTAGAAGCCGTATTCGTTCGGCGCGAGTTCATTCCAGGCGGTCTTCGGCATCTTGTCCGTGAACGTCATCTTGACGATCGACTTGATGCTCTTGAAGCCGTACTTCCATGGGACCACCAATCGGATCGGCGCGCCGTTCTGGTTCGGAAGCGTTCGGCCATAGAGGCCCGTCGCCAGCAGCGTCAAAGGATGAGTCGCTTCGTCGAGGCGCAGGCCCTCCCGATAGGGCCAGGGAATCGAACCCACCGCCTGCCCCGACATCTGCTTCCGGTCGAGGAGCGTCGTGAACTGGACGAACTTCGCGCTGGGCAAGGGCTCGGCGCGCTTGATCACGTCGGCAAGCGGAATGCCGCGCCACGGAATCACCATCGACCAGGCTTCCACGCATCGGAAACGATAGATACGGTCTTCCACGGTGGACGGCTTGATGAAGTCTTCGAGCTGAAACGTCCCCTTCTTCGCCGCCAGACCATCGACTTCAATCGACCACGGGGTGGTCTTGAAGTTTTTGGAGTTGGCCGCGGGATCGGACTTGTCGGTGCCGAACTCGTAGAAGTTGTTGTAGCCGGTCACATCGGCGAATGGCGTGGGCTTGTCGTCGTGCTGAAGCCCATCGGGCTTCCCCATCGCCTGAGGCGTTTGAGCCGAAGCGGGGTGGCCCAACGTGCTCAGAGCGACCGCCGCACCGCCGGCGGCAACCAGCCAGGCGCGTCGATTGAGGTACTCCGACTCGGGCGTGATTTCGGAGGACTTGATGTCGGATGGTCGGCCAATAAGCATGATGACTCCTAGGATGCGCTCAATTCAGTATACGTAACGGGTCTGACCAGCAGATTGGAACGGACGTCACTTTCGCCGCCATTTCATGCGGGTGTAGGCGACTCTGAAGCCCTGCCGTTCGGCGTTGCGTTGGGACGAACTTGCAGGGGCCGCGCACATCATCGCCACATGGCATCCCTGCTCCGTAACGAAGCGCAGGCGAGCATAAGGACAGTCTTAACCATCCCGCCAGCTTACAGAGTAGACCGCCGGGCTACGCGTTGACGGGTCTCCAGGCACGGCCGTCATGGCTGAGCAGAGCGTCCGCTTCCTTGGGACCGTCCGACCCTGCGGTGTAGTTCGGGAAGTTGCGCGCGGGCAGCGCCTTCCACACATCCAAAATCGGCTCGACGACACTCCAGCCGCTCTCCACGCTGTCGGCGCGCTGGAACAGAGTGGGATCGCCGCTGATGCAGTCGTACAGCAGCGTCTCGTACCCCGTGCTGGGCGTCTTGCCGAATGCCTCGGCGTAGTTGAAGTCCATCTGAACTCCGCCGATTTTCACCACTGGCCCCGGAACCTTGGCCTGGAAGCTGAGCGAGATTCCTTCGTCCGGCTGAAGATGCAGCACAAGCACGTTGGGCGCAAAGTTCGCGACCTCGGTCCCCTGGAAGAGACGATGGGGCGGACGACGGAACGTGATCGCGATCTCGGTGTGCTGAGCGGCGAGGTGTTTTCCGGTGCGCATATAAAACGGCACGTCAGCCCATCGCCAGTTGTCAATGAGTAGCTTCATGGCGACGTAGGTTTCGGTGTTCGACTTCGGATCGACATGGGTCTCATTCCGATACGGCTCGGCGGGCCCGTCCTTGCTGACGCCTTCTCCATACTGGCCGCGGACCGTCCGCACGAGCACGTCCTCAGCGGTCATCGGCTGAATCGCGCGCAGCACCTTCGTCTTCTCATCACGCACCGACTCGGCTTCAAACGACGACGGAGGCTCCATGGCGGTCAGGGCCAGGAGCTGCAACAGATGGTTGGGAATCATGTCGCGCAAGGCGCCCGCCTGCTCGTAGTAGCGGCCGCGCTGCTCGACACCGACGGTCTCGGCCACCGTGATCTGAACATGATCGATGTAAGTGCGGTTCCAGATCGGCTCGAAGATTCCGTTGGCAAAACGGAAGACCAGGAGATTCTGGACGGTCTCTTTGCCGAGGTAGTGATCGATGCGATAAATCTGCGGCTCAGTCAGGGTCTTGAGCAGGTTCGCATTCAGCTCGCGCGCCGACTCGTAGCTGTTGCCGAAGGGCTTCTCGATGATGACCCGTCGGAAGCTGTCCTTCGTTTCCGCGGTGAGACCGGCGGTTCCCAGCTGGCTGACGATCTCGCCAAAGAAATCGGGCGGCGTCGCGAGGTAATGAAGAAGGTTGCCGCGGGTGCCGTGCTTCTTCTCAATGTCGACGAGTTGGGCAGCAAGTTTCGTGTAGAGCTCGGGCGCGCGGAAATTGCCCGGAAGATAGTAAATGCGCTCCGACAACCACTTCCACAGGTCCGAGGCCGCGTCTTCCG
The DNA here is from genome assembly GCA_039916365.1 of Vicinamibacteria bacterium. GTDB lineage: Bacteria > Acidobacteriota > Vicinamibacteria > Fen-336 > JAGNNV01 > JAGNNV01. Next base: position 2,085 of record JBDSLN010000074.1, on the reverse strand, counting down.
GCGCGAAAGACTTGAGGTCGTTGGAGAGACGCTCGCGAAACGCTTCGCTGGTCATCTCCGAGGTGGCGAGGCCGATGACCGCGAACTCATCTCGGAGCAGTCCGCTGCGCCGTAGATTCAGAAGAGCGGGGAAGAGTTTTCGCTTGGCGAGATCGCCCGATGCGCCGAAGATCGCCATGGTGCACGGTGCGCCCGGTTGTCCCTTTTTGCCCTTGCTCTTAGCCCTGGTCATGCCTGATTCACCTCCGCGTGACTTTCTCACACGGGCGAAGTGAGGCCAACCCTTCGACCCTTCGACTGCGAATCAGACAGACTCCTGCTCAGGGCAAGCGTCTAGAGAACCGCTTTGCGCATGACCCAGGTGGTCATGCAGCGCTGATCCTGCACCACCGTTGTTTTGAGCGGATCGATCAGCGTTCCATTCATCCGCGCGGTCCAATCCATCAACAGCGCTTCGTCGACCAGGTAGCGCTCCGATCCGTCGGGCAGAAGATGGCGTCGGCCCTGACGCTGGACCATCCGCGTCTCCATTCCGATGTTTGAAGCGAGCCGACAGAAGAACACGCCACCCGGCTTCAGGACCCGGCCGATGCCATCCAACATCGCTTCGAACTGCGCGTCATCGCGCGCGAAATGAAGCACGGCGATGCTGAGGACGACGTCGAAGGATTGATCCGCGAACGACATGCCCTCCACCGGTTCACGGCGGAAATTCATGGGGGGAAGCATCGGGTTTAACTCCCCCGCCATCCGCATCACCTCACTGACCGCGTTCGCGTCGGCGTCAATCGCGGAGATGTCATAGCCCGCATCCAGAAGGTACTGAATGTTGCGGCCTCCACCGCACCCCGCGTCGAGGATCCGCGACTCGCGCGGAATATGTCCGCGCAGGAGCTGATCGAAGAGATAGATGTCGATCGAACCGAAGGTGTCATGCAGATTGGTGGGGGCGATCAATGGAGGTCCTTGGCTTCAGCGCTTCGTGGGCGGTTCGACCGTGGTCAACGGAACGTCCCAGTGCGCATCGAGAATCTCGAAGCGGCGCGCTTCTTCCTTCTTGTACTTCTCCTGATCGGCATACAGCCGCTTGATGATGACGTCGTCATGGCTCGATGCGACGGAAGCCTCCGCGCTGCTGTAGGTCATCACGACAAGGAAGGTCCAATCGGCGCGGCCGTCGCCGTGGTAGGTGGGACGGTAGATGTCCACCGATTTCACGCGCCTGCCTTCCTTGATCTGCGCCTCCAGAACAGGGTAGTAGTTCTTGAAGAACAGCGTCTCGAACTCGGCCTGATAGCCCCACTTCACCTTGTAGTAGAAGGCTGACTTAACGGACCCACCCTCGTCGGCACGAACGGAGATGGTGGTCAGAGCGGAAAGAACGATCAGGATCACGGCGGCAATTCGTTTCAAGGTTTCTCCTTAGGCGGATCTGAGAGGCGTCGATTCTAGTCAGTCCGCGTACGACCTGCGGGACTGATCCAGGACGCGCGGAACGATCAGTTCCTCGCCGCGGCCGGCAAGACGCCGACGTTGCCCACATTCCCAGGGGGGCACGCCGCGAAGTAGGCAGGAACCTTTCCTTGCGAAATCATCTGCATAATTTTGGCGGAGCCGTCGTTCTGCTCGGTCTCTTTGCAATCAGCGCCGATGCGCTCCCAATTCGAAACTGGATTCAGCGCGCGATGGAAGCCTTCTGCAAGGCTGGCTTCTCCTCGCCAGCCTGACGGTTCTTCTCGGTTAGAGGACGATGAGGCGACACGACATGGCGATCTCAGATCGTCCAAGCCGGAAGTCAAACCCGTATGATGAGCCGAGTTTCCAGAGGGAGGCGGAATGCCTGACGATCGGGATCGCGACGCGGACTCGAGCAACGACATTCGTTCGCCAGATGAGACCGCCGTCCGGCCGGTGGAGTCGCGCCCGGATCCGACGGAGCGCTTCACTCCCGGGACGCTTCTCGCCGGGCGCTATCGGATCATCTCCCCGCTCGGCAAGGGTGGGATGGGCGAGGTCTATCGCGCCGACGACATCCGCCTCGGCCAGCCCGTCGCCCTGAAGTTCCTGCCGGGTGCTCTGGCCGCG
>JBDSLN010000073.1:0-7223 GCA_039916365.1 Vicinamibacteria bacterium | reverse complement strand
CCCGCTCCAGCCGCCGCATGCCCGCCCAGCGGGGCGACAAAGGCCGCGCTGCTGGAGTTGAAGGAAAAAAACTTCGAGATCGCCTCGGCGGAGCAACGGAATCGTCTTGCGATTCAATTGCTCCCGTGTCTCGAAACGGCCGATCCGAAAATCCGGGACGGAGTCGCATTCGAAGCGCTCTCCACGTGGATGAGAGCGAAGGCGCTCACCACGGCCACCGTCCTTACAATCGGTGAGTCGCTCGAGAGGACTCTTGCCGGAGAGAAGGACGCCGGCGGTTTTCGACTTCCCTTCGCGGCGCTGACGCTCGCCGAGGTCGCTCGCGCGGATCGCATCGAGCCCATCCTGACGGATGCGGCGCGCGCGGAAATGGTCGACCTCGCCGCCACGAGCCTTCTGCGGGTCGACGACTATCGCGGTTTCGACGCCGTCGATGGCTGGCGTCATGGCGTCGCGCACGGAGCCGACCTCGTGCTTCAGCTCGGCATCAATCCCAAGGTCGGGCCGGACGGTGTGCGCCGCCTCATGGATGCGGTACGAAGTCAGGTAGCGCCCGCGGGCCGTGTCTCGTACATCTTCGGCGAACCCGCACGCTTCGCGCGCGCGATCGTTTTCACCTATCGACGGAACGTTGTCGATGCGGCTTACTGGGATGGATGGTTCAAGTCGATTGCCGATCCTCGGCCGTTCGCGTCGTGGGGCAAGGCAGCGGGATCGCTCGAGGGCCTGGCCAAACGGCACAACACGCTCTCGTTCCTCAACGCGGTCGCATTCGTCTCGCGATCGCTGGGCGATGACGCTGGACGAACCCTCGCGGCACTTGCCGACAAGACCGCGTCTCAGCTCAGCGGCAGTTAGTCCCCTCCCGCCCGGCCGAAGGAATCCCGCCGTGGTGGACAGGAGTGCCCGGAGGGCAGGGTCCGCGCTCTGGTTTTGTCTGCCGCGCAGACTCCTGGTCAGTTACCGTCATTGAGATGCTGCTCCGACAAATGGGTTCGCGCAACCTTGCGTTCCCTGGTGGTCGCCAATCCAGCAGGCGACTGAAACAAGGGAGACAACCACGCCGTCGCTGATAGCCTCTCCTGGATGGCCGAAGCGACCCTCGACCCGAAGCTGATCTTCGAGACGGTCGATCGTCTGCGGAAGCGCGTGCAAGCCCGCTTCCCCGACTCGGGCCTGGGAGCGGTCGCGGCCCAGATCGCCGATATCGCAGCTCGCGCCAGCGCGACCTCGGAATGGATCGCGCGCCCGATCATCCCTCTTCGGATCGCGGTCTGGTTCCTGAGCAGCCTCATCATCGTGGGCCTCGCCCTGACCTTGTGGACCCTGCCGATGCCGAAGGGCGGTCTGGAACTGGCGCAATTCATCCAGGTTCTCGAGTCGGCCATCAACGATGTCGTGCTGATCGTGGCCGCGGTGTTCTTTCTCGGCTCCATCGAGACCCGCATGAAGCGAAGTCGCGCACTTCGATCCATCCACGAACTCCGCGCCATCGCACACGTCATCGACATGCATCAGCTGACGAAGGATCCAGAGTGGATCCTTGCCCGCGGCTCTGAGACCGGCATCCTCCCACCCCGCTCGATGACGCCGTTCGAGCTCTCCCGCTATCTCGACTACTGCTCCGAGATGCTCTCGATCACCGGCAAAATCGCGGCCCTCTACATCCAACGCTTCGAAGATAGCGTGGCGCTGCAGGCGGTCAACGAGGTTGAAAGCGTGACCACGGGCCTGTCAGGAAAGATCTGGCAGAAGCTCATGATCCTCTACGCCCTCCATGGTCAAGGCCAGAATCCACCGCCAGGCACCCGCAAGCTGCCCCCAGAACACCAAGACGAACTCTGACGCCCGACTGACCACCACTGTTGACACGGGATGTATGCCCGGAACACTCTCAGGGTCTACGACCGACTTTCGCCACAGACGGTTCCTGAAACGCCACTTGCGGTAAGTGCCGGTTGCATTTTCGGAAAGACGCCTGCGCTTACTTCATCTCCGGGAAGCCAAGGTTCACGCCACGGTGGTGGAGGTCAGGCCAACGACTGGTGACCACCTTGCCGCGGGTATAGAAGTGAATGCCTTCCTTACCGTGGACATGGGAGTCGCCGAAGAGGGATGCCTTCCAGCCGCCGAAGGAGTAGTACGCCATCGGCACGGGAATCGGAACGTTGATGCCCACCATGCCCACCTGAATCTCATTCTGGAAGCGACGCGCGGCACCGCCATCGTTGGTGAAGATCGCCACACCATTTGCCCAGGGATTCGCATTGATCATCGCGAGCGCTTCGTCGTACGTCTTCGCGCGCACCACGCTCAGCACGGGCCCGAAGATCTCCTCTTTGTAGATCACCATATCGGTGGTCACGTTGTCGAAGAGGCAGGGCCCGAGGAAGTAACCGCCTTCATAGCCTTCGACCTTCACCTTCCGGCCATCGACCAGCAGCGTCGCCCCTTCCGATTCACCTTTGTCGACGTACCCCTTCACCTTCGCGTGATGCTCCCTGGTCACGAGCGGACCCATGTCTGCACCCTTCGTGTTGCCGGCCGCCACCTTCAGCTTCGCGATGCGCTCCTGGATCTTCGGCAGCAGCTTGTCGGCCGCGTCGCCGACCGTGACCAGGGCCGAGATGGCCATGCAGCGCTCACCCGCCGAACCGTAGCCCGCGCTCACCGCGGAGTCGGCAGCAAGGTCCATGTCAGCATCCGGCAGAACCATCATGTGATTCTTCGCGCCGCCGAGGGCCTGCACGCGCTTGCCTGCCTTGGTGCCCGTCTCATAGATGTAGCGCGCGATCGGCGTGGAGCCGACGAAACTCACCGCCGCGATTCCCGGGTGGGTGAGGATCGCGTCGACCGCGTCCTTGTCACCATGAACGACCGAGAAGACGCCTTCGGGGAGGCCGGCTTCGGCGAGAAGCTTCGCCGCAAAGTTCGCCGCGGAGGGATCCTTCTCGGACGGCTTGAGAATGAACGCGTTACCGCACGCGATGGCGATCGGATACATCCACATCGGCACCATCGCCGGGAAGTTGAAGGGGGTGATGCCCGCGACCACGCCGAGCGGCTGACGGATCGAGTAGCTGTCGACGTCAGTCGAGACGTTCTCAGAGAACTCGCCCTTGAGCAATTGCGGAAGGCCGCAGGCGAACTCCACCACTTCAAGACCGCGGCTGACTTCGCCCAGCGCGTCGGCCGCCACCTTGCCATGCTCCGCGGTGATGATGGCCGCCATCTGGACCTTGTGCCTGTCGAGCAGTTGACGGTAGGCGAACATCACGCGCGCGCGCTGAGCGAGCGATGCGGCGCCCCACTTCTTCTGCGCGATGGTCGCGGCCTGCACGGCCTGATCGACAACATCGGCGGTCGCGAAGGCAACGCGGGTGTTCGATTCGCCGGTTGCCGGATTGTGGACATCACCCCATCGATCGGTCGGGCCTTCGTAGCGCTTCCCGTTGATCCAGTGGGTAAGCACGGTGAGTTCGAGTGTGGCTTGAGTTCCGGTGGCCATGATGAGTCCTTTATTTGACTGCGCGATCGGTGATTTCGAGGCCGCGATCGATGATGCTCAGCCCCTCGAGGAGCTGGGCTTCCGTGATGACGAGCGGCGGATTGGTGAAGAAGGTATTCCATCGGACCATCGTGTAGAGGCCCTCCTTGCGGAAGAAAGCGCCGAGCGCCATCATTTCCTCGGAGTGACCGTTGTAGGGCGCCATGGGCTCCCAGGTCGCGCGATTGCGGACCAGTTCGACGATGCCGAACAGACCAATGGATCGCGCGACGCCGACCGACGGATGCTTCTTTGCGATTTCCTGCATGCGCTCGCGCAGGACCACGCCTAGCTTCGCGGCCTGGTCGATCAGACCTTCGTCCTCGTACACCGCGATGGTGGCGAGAGCGGTGGCGCAAGCCAGGGGATGACTGTTGTAGGTCAATCCGCCGGGGAACGCGCGATCCTGGAAGGTCTTCGCGATATGCGGACGCATGCCGACTGCGCCCAGCTGCACGTACGCTGAAGTCAGGCCCTTGGCCATACAGATCATGTCGGGAACCACATCCCAATGATTGACCGCGAACCACTTTCCGGTGCGTCCGAACCCGGACATGACCTCGTCAACGATCAACAGAATGCCGTGGCGGTCGCAGATCTCGCGTACCGCCTTCATGTAGCCGTCGGGCGGTATCAGGATGCCGTTGGTGCCGACCACGGTTTCAATCAGGAAGGCCGCGATGTTCTGGCCGCCTTCATAGCGGATCACGTCTTCGAGTTCGCGGATGCAGACGTCGAGCGCCTCGGCTTCCTTGCGACCGTACTTGTGAAAGTCGGGCGCGCGAACGATTCCGGGGATACCGGGCTCCGAGTACCACCGACGGGGATCACCGGTCATGGCGAGCGCCCCTGCGGTGCCGCCGTGATACGAGCGATATCGGACCATCACCTTGTGACGGCCGGTGACGATCCGCGCGATGCGGATGGCGTTCTCGTTGGCCTCCGCGCCTCCATTGGTGAAGAAGAAAGACTCGATATCGCCCGGGGTGATCTCTGCAAGCTTCTTGCCCAGGCGCGCGCGCGGCGCGGTCGCCATGAAGGGGTTGGCGTAGGTCAGCGACGCGGCCTGCTTCTGGATCGCTGCCACCACCCGCGGATGGGAATGGCCGATGTTGCTGCACATCAACTGGGAGTTGAAGTCGAGGTACTTTTTACCGTCCGGTGAATAGAAGTAGACGCCTTCGGCACGCGCGACCGGGATGGGATCGATCTTCGACTGCGCCGACCACTCATACATGGTGTAGCGCTTGCACATCTCCACCATCTCGTCGCCGCCCATCGGGCGCGTTATCGCTTCTGTTTCCAAGTCCATCATCGTTCCCTCATGGGTTTGCAGTATGGGCAGGCTGGCCTCAGGTGCGGCGCGAACCTGGGATCAAGCGCATCAGGACGACATAGAGAAGAAAGGCCGCCCCGAACCCCACGAACCAGCCGTAATCATAGAGGGGCTGGAGCGGAGGCCATAGGAGGCCGCCCCATGCGAGCGCACAACCTATCAACATCGCCGCAATCGCCGCGGGATTCCAGCCGAACACATAGCGGTACGAACCGGTCGGCAGATAGAGATCTTCGAGATTGAGTTGAGTGCGTCGCACGATCCAGTAATCGGCGATGAGCACGCCGCCGATCGAACCCAGGCCACCGGAGTAGCCCACCAGCCACGTGAAGATGTAGCCCGAGGGATCCGCCAGCAGCCTCCACGGCTGCATCAGGATACCGAGGATCCCGGTGATCAGTCCGCCGGTCTTGAACGAGATGTACTTGGGAAACGCGTTGGCGAAGTCGTTGGCCGGGGAAACCACGTTGGCCGCGATGTTGACCGACAAAGTCGCGACGACCACGGTGAACATCGACACCGCGACCACCATCGGGCTGTCGAACTTCGCCACCAGCTTGATCGGATCCCAGATGGCCTCTCCATAGATGATGGCAGTGGCGCTGGTGATCAAGACGCCCATCGCCGCGAAGATAAACATCGTGGTCGGCAAGGCGACGATCTGTCCTATCGCCTGCTCGCGCTGGCTGCGTCCAAAGCGCGTGAAGTCGGGCATGTTGAGTGACAGCGTGGCCCAGAAACCCACCATGCCGGTTAACGACGGAACAAACACCTTCCAGAACGCACCGAAGTCGGTGAACTTGCTCGGCTGATTCAGCAGCGGCCCCATTCCATCCGCCGCGTTGTAGGCCCAGATGACCAACGCGCCCGTCATCACCAGCACGAAGGGCGCCGCCCAGTTCTCCACCATGCGGAGCAGGTTCATGCCCTTAAAGATGATGGCGATGTTCAGGGCCCAGAAGATCGCGAATGAAATCCACTCCGTCGTCGTGTGACCCAGGAATCCGGCGCCAAGCAATCCGTCCCAACCCGGGATGACGCTGCCGAACAAGGTCTGCACCGCTTCCCCGCCGATCCACGCCTGAATCCCGAACCAGCCGCAAGCGACGATCGCGCGCATCAGCGCGGGCAGGTTCGACCCGAAGGTCCCAAATGCCGCTCGGGCAAAGACCGGGAACGGAATTCCATACTTCGTGCCCGGATGGGAGTTCAGCAGGATCGGAATCAGCACGATCGTGTTGCCGAGAAGGATGGTGAACAGCGCTTCCTTCCAGCTCATTCCCGCCGCCAGCAGTCCCGACGCCATCATGTACGTCGGGATGCAGTGCGCCATGCTGATCCACAACGCCGCGTAGTTGTAGGTCGTCCAGTCGCGGTCGGCCACCGGAACCGGAGCAAGATCCTCGTTGTAGAGGATGCTCTGTTCGGCGTTGGTACGAGCGGCGGGCGTCAATTCGACCCGACCGTCGGCGTGCTGAATCTCCGATGCTGCCAAGTGCGCGGCCTCCTTCAATGTGGTGGGTTGGCTGAATTCTAGGCCCGCTGGCTCCGGAGGTCGGCACAAGATTGCGGGAGTCCAACGAAAGACGCGGTGGCGCCTTTCCGTTCGCCGATCCTTAAAATCTCCATTCATCATGCTGGCCCTCACTGCCGATCCCGGTCTGACGCTCGTTGAGCGCGACATCCCCAGGTCAGGCCCTGGCGAGGCCTTGATCCGCCTTCGGCTCGCGGGCATCTGCAACACCGATCTCGAAATCGTGCGTGGCTATATGGGCTTCCACGGCGTGCTTGGTCATGAAGCGCTCGGCGACGTGGTGGAGTGCGACGACGCGAGCTGGATCGGCAAGCGTGTGGTCTGCGAGATCAATCTCAACTGCGGATCCTGCGCGGCGTGTGCCGAAGGACTTGGCCGCCACTGTCCCACACGAACCGTCCTCGGCATACTGGGCAAGGACGGCTGTTTCGCGGAGTACATGACCGCGCCTGTGCGAAACCTGATCGAGGTTCCGTCCCAGGTGGACGATGAGCGCGCCGTGCTGACCGAGCCTCTCGCCGCGGCGTTCGAGATCCTGGAGCAGGTCGACGTTCGGTCCGGCCATCGCGTGGCGGTCCTCGGCGACGGCAAGTTGGGACTGCTCAGCGCGTTGGTTCTGCTCGGAACTTCCGCCGAAGTCCATCTGGTCGGCAAGCATCCGAACAAAATGGCGATTGCCGCGGACCGTGGCGCGCTTGTGCATCGGCACGACGAGGAAATCTCTCGCGGATTCGATCTGGTCGTGGAAGCGACCGGAAACCCGGAAGGTCTGGCGCGCGCGATTGCTCTCACCCGTCCGCGAGGCA
>JBDSLN010000072.1:0-5224 GCA_039916365.1 Vicinamibacteria bacterium | reverse complement strand
ATCGCCGCGGCCTCGATCATTGCCAAAGTCCGACGAGACAGTATGATCGAAGCGTGGGACGCCACTCATCCAGGCTTTGGATTGAAGGAGAACAAGGGCTACGGAAGCTCCTTGCATATGGAAGCCTTGAGGGTCCTTGGTCCAACATCTCTTCACCGAAAGACTTTTATTGAGCGCACCGGGTGGCTCTTTTGACCCCGTCCGACATAATCTCCACTCTCTTTTTTAATGAAACGTAAGCTCGAAAAAAACTCCATTGGCCAAGATCAATCCGATTAAGACCCGCCAGGAAGCCGAGAAGGCGGAAAAGGCTGGGAAGCTCGATCAGGCGATCCCGTTGTATCGGCAGTTGCTTGAGGACAATCCTCGCGACTGGAACACGATCAACAAGATTGGTGACCTCTTCGCCAAAATCGGCAAGATGCGCGAGGCGGGTGACGAGTACGGGAAAGTCGCCGAGTTCTACGCGCGCGACGGATTCCATCTCAAAGCCATCGCGATCTGGAAGAAGATCAACAAGCTCGATCCGGCGGTGATAGAGCCGTACGCGAAGCTCGCTGATCTCTACGCCAAGCAGGGCTTGGTCATGGAGGCGAAGGGGCAGTACCAGATCGTCTCCGAAGATCAGATAAAACGGGGCCGCCTTAAGGAAGCGGCGGACACGCTGCGCAAGATGGTCGAGATTGACTCGTCCGACTTGAGGACTCGCTCACGCCTTGCCGACATCTACACCAAGGAAGGCTCTACCGCGAAGGCCGTCGATGAGTACATCGCCATTGCCGACGAGCTGAATCTCAAAGGCCATCCGGCCGAGGCCATTCAGGTTTTGGAGAAGAGCCTGAAGATCGACGGCGCCATCAAGGTCAAGATCCATCTCGGCCGCGTCCATCTGGCTCAGCGCAGCTTCGAGAAGGCCATCGCCTATTTAGAAGAGGTCACCGCGCAGGAGCCCACGTCCGAAGGCCTCATGCAGCTCGGCCAAGCGTACCTTGGCGCGAAGCGCGTGACCGACGCGCAGTCGACGCTTGAAAACGTTCTGGAGAAATCCCCTAAAAGTCAGGAAGCCCGGATCATCCTGGTGCAGATCTACGCGGCTCAGGGACGCTCAGACGATGCCTACGACGCGGTCATTCCGCTGGTCGAGCAGCTCCTGCTGCGTCGGGATGCTGATCGCGCCGCGAATCTCCTCTTTCAGATCACCACTCGTTCGCCGCATCACGTCCGAACATTGCAGAAGCTCGTCGAGGTGGCGCGCGTGCGCCAGAACGATCGCGCGATCGTGCAGGCGCTGAATCAGCTTCTTGAGGCTCACCTCGCGGCAGGCAGCGACCGCGCCGCCGAAGACACCGCAGCCCAGCTGGTCGAAGTCGAGCCCGACAACGAACAGTTCAAGGCGCGCCTTGAGTCGCTGAAGAAGAAGAAGACGGCGCCCGTTCTTTCCGGCCCCGCCAAGGTCGCTGTGGAAAAGCAGGAGGCGGCCGACATGACGCTGCCGCCGCCTTCGACCAGCGTCGGCACGTCCGATCTTGATGGTCTCGAATTTGATACCGGTGCCATCATCCGCCCGCAGGGCATGACGGCCGACTCGAATACCGACCGTGAGTTCATCGAGGAGCATCTCGCCGAATCGCGTGTCTTCCGAAAGTATGGGTTGCTCGACAAGGCGGAAGAACAGGTCGACCTGGTGCTCGTGCGCTATCCGAATATCTTCGACGGTCGTTTCGAAAAGAAAGAGATCCTAAAAGAGACCGAGCGCCTTGAAGAGGCCGCGAAGGAATGCGTCTGGCTTGCTGAAGTCGCGGCGAAGGACGGCAATGAGAGCCTCGCCACCATGCTCAGCAGCGAAGCTGAGACGCTGTCGCCCGGCATCACCGCTTCGACTGAAGAGCCGCCCGCGGAAGACATCGCCCCACACGCCTCTGACGCCGAAGCCTCTGACGACGCTCCTCTGCTCACGAGTTCCATCGCCATTCCTGCCGACCTTTCCCTCGAAGACGCCGACCCGCCCGCGGATGCAGAACCTTCGGCGACAGACCTAGAGCTTCCCTTGGTCGCCGCGGGAGACGAGGAAGAAGAAGATCTGGCCTCTTCGTTCGAAGACGAGCCCGTCGCCGCTGCTTCTGTAGACGAAGGGGAAGTGCCTGATACCGGTTTCTCTTCCGACTCGCTTGGATTCGAGGACACTTCTGTGGCAGACGCTGAGGATGCCGCCGCCATGGCCGCAGGCTTCGGCGAGCCTATGGCCTACGCCGAGCTTTCACCCGCCGAACTTCTCGCTGCCGAACTTCCCGCTGCCGAACTTCCCGATGACGAAGTCCCCGGTCTCTCGTCCGACCTTTCGATGGACTTACCGGATCAGGGTCCCGACGTCGACTTCGCGTCCGGAGCCATTCCTCGCCCGACTCCCTCGGCTCTCGCCGTCGATCCCGAGATCGCGAAGGCGCTCGAGGAAGTCGACTCCTACATAGCACTCGGTTTCGTCGACGATGCGAAGGACGCGTTGCGCGACGCCATCGAACGTTATCCGGGCGATCCTTCGGTCCTCGATCGCGCGTCCAGCCTCGGCCTGGACCTATCCGCATCCGAAGCGCCGATGGCGCCCGAGCCGGTTGCCGCTGCACCTGCGGTTGCCCTTGCGCCGGTCGCTGCTCCGCCGGTCGAGGCTCCCGCTGAAAACGATCTGCTGAGCGGTTTCTCCTTCGACGATCTGCCGGCGCCTCCTCCCGAGCCGGAACCGGTGGTCACGCCCGCGGCCGTCAAGATGAGCGTCGCGGATGCGGCGCCCGTCGGTGATATTGGCGGGATCGATCTCGGCGCTGAGCTGTCGGCTCTGTTCGACGCGCAGCCCGCCCTCGAGGAAGCGGCGATCGACACTTTGCGCTCGTCCAGCTTTGAAGACCAGGGTTTGCAGGATGTCTTCAATGAGTTCAAGAAGGGCGTCGACTCCCAACTCGGCGAAGGGGACTACGACACCCGCTACAACCTTGGCATTGCGTACAAGGAAATGGGCCTGGTCGATGAAGCGATCGCCGAGTTCCAGCTCGCCGCCAAAGATCCGAAGCGCTCCCTCGAATGCTCGAGCATGATCGGCATCTGCTTTATGGAGAAAGGCATGCCCGATATCGCCGTGCAGTGGTACGAGCGCGGACTTCAGGTGCCGGATCGCGCGCCCGAGGAGTATCGAGGCCTTCGCTACGACCTCGGCATGGCCTGGGAGTCCGCGGGCGACATCGGCAAGGCGCGCATCACCTTCGGCGACCTGGTGCGTGAAGATCCCTCCTTCCGTGACGTTTCCGACAAACTAAGGGAACTTCAGTCGAGGGCCTGATCGGCGATCGTTGACGCCTCGTTCCTGAGACATCTGTGGCCGCCGACCGAGCCAGTGACATCGTCGTTCGACTCATTCAGTTCGTGAGTTCTTTGATGGTGGGCGTCACCCTGTCTCTCGCCCCATGGACTTCCTTGTGGGAGAACCATCCAGCACTTGCCACTTCCATTGAGCTGCGCGAGATTCTGTTGGCACCCTGGTTCCGCGGCGCCGTGACCGGCCTGGGCCTCGTGAACCTGGCTGCCTGCGCACTGGATCTGAAATATCTCGTCCTGGGTCCGCCGCGCCACTAGTGCGTGCTGCCTCCCTGCTGAGGTTGCTCCTCAGGAGTGGCGAGCCACTCTTGATGGCGATCCTGGGGAGCGACAGTGCTGGGTCCGCGGGAAAAACACTAGACGGGGGCGTGGATCTGATTCAGCTGAGAGCCAAGGAGCTATCGACGCAGGACTTGGTTCGACTGGTCCGAGAGGTTGTCGCAAAAACGCGGCGGCCGGAGCGCATCATCGTCAACGGTCGCCCCGATGTTGCCGCACTGGCTGATTGCGGCGGTGTTCATCTTCCTGAATCAGGATTGAACCTTCGCCAGGTTCGAGAGGCGTATCCCCACCTCGTCGTAGGCGTATCGCGGCACGATCGGCCGGGCCTGGAAGCCGCCGATAGGGGCGGAGCGGACTACGCTCTTTTGGGAACAGTCGGCAAATCTCCGGGCAAAGAGAATTCATGGATGGGGCTTGTGCAGGCGAGCGAACTTTTGAAAGGAATCACCCTTCCCGTGCTCGCCGTGGGTGGGGTCGATCAGGAGTTGGCCGCTCGCCTGAGGATGGCAGGCTTCAGAGGCGGCGCAGCGGTCCGCCCCTTCCGGGACGAACGGGAGGCGGAGGCAGCGGCTCGGTCCCTCAAGAGTGCTCTTAACCCCAGGGCGGAAGAGGATTTGTCGTGACCTTGGCGCCGACGAAGGGCGGCCTCATACGGCCAGATCTCTAAACCTTCGGGGATCGGAGATTTCGTCTCTGCAACCTGAGACCGTCTAGCATCCGGCCATGACCGGCGTACCGAGCCGACCGAAATCAGACTTGCGGAAGGCCCTCGCCGACAGCGCCCACGACCCTGGCGAACTGGCGCGTGTCCTCTCCGACGAGAGCATCACGGACTTGGATCTGCGGCACGCTCTCCGGGGACGCCTTCCCCCAAGCGTCAGTGCGCACGTGATGGAGCGTTCGCGGTTCGGTACCCGGCAGACCGTTCTCGGTGCAGTGGCCAGATCGCCGTCAACCGCTCCCCGGGTGGCGCTCCAGGCGCTTCCCGGTCTCGCCTGGCGCGATCTCGCGGAAGTCGCGGTCGCAGCCGAACTGGCTCCGGCGATTCGTCAGAAGGCGGAAGCCCTGCTTCTGGACAGCATCACCGCGATGCGATTGGGCGACTTGATCACCCTGGCGCGGATCGGGCCGCGTCGCGTCACCACCAGGCTGTTTTTCTCCAAGCATCATCAGGTACGCGCGGCGGGTCTCGAGAATGCGCGTCTGCGTGGCGGCGATCTGTGCGAGGTTCTGGATTCCCGCGAGGCGCCGCGCGAAATCGCCGCGGAGATCCTGCGAGTCCATCGATGGACCACGAACTATCCGGTCAAGCGGGCGATTGTGCGCAGCTTCGCGACGCCCCATCCCATTTCGCTGTCGTTGATCTCGGAAATGAATCCGGGTGACCTCAGAGAGCTGGCTCGATCCGATGACGTGCCCCCGCTCGTGTCCGCGGTCGCCCGGCGCATCCTTGGGTAAGCGAGGCCACGCACGACCGTCAATTGGTGGCGCGCTGCCCGGCCATGCCCCCAACTGTTAGCAGCACCACGGACTGCTAGCATTCTCTTTCGATGTTGATTTCGCGCTCGAGCCCGTGGAC
>JBDSLN010000071.1:0-9201 GCA_039916365.1 Vicinamibacteria bacterium | reverse complement strand
CAGGGAAGGACGCCAAGAAGAAGTAGCTCCGTATGCGCCTGATCGTTGGCCTCGGAAATCCCGGAGACAAATACCGGAGAACGCGGCACAACGCCGGGTTCATGGTGATCGACGAGCTGGCGCGGCGATTTCCTCCGGGTGCCGTCGAAGCGATCGACGACGCCTGGGCGGTCAAGACGGAGTTCGCGGGCGAACGGGTGGTTCTCATGAAGCCCCAAAGCTTCATGAACCGCTCGGGGCCCGTCGTCGAAGCGGCGCTTCGGCACTTCAACGTCGAGCCTGACAGCCTCGTCATTGTCTCAGACGACGTGGCTCTCCCGCTCGGCGCTCTTCGGATCCGCGCACGCGGATCACACGGCGGTCAGAACGGTCTGCGGTCGATCATCGAGTCGATTGGTTCTGAGGAGTTCGCCCGTCTTCGTTTCGGCATCGGCGCCTCAGGTCCCGTCCTCGACCTTGCGGGTTTTGTTCTTTCCGACTTCGCCGACAGCGACGTGCTGCGGGTCCAGGAAATGGTGTCGCGGGCGTGTGACGCCATGGCGTGCATCGTGGAACAGAGCCTGGAGGTCGCGATGAATACGTTCAACGGAGCCAAGGCTCAGCCGGAATAACGCTTCGCTCCCAACGCGAACCGCCAAAACCCGCTAGAATCACCGGCCGTACAAAAAAACACTCCTTGCTGCAAGTAGCAGGCGAAGCCATCAGGGTTTCGCGGACGCCACGCCAAAGCAGCTCTTTTCAATTGATCCATAGGGAGATCAGACACGTGAGTCAACGACAGTACGAGATTCTGTTCATTGCTGAACAGAATCTCGGCGAACCAGAAGTCGAGACCCTGACCAATACGGTCAAGGGCTTCATCGAAAAAGAAAACGGCGCGGTCGAAAAGATCGAAAAGTGGGGCAAGAAGCGCCTCGCCTACACGATCGGCAAGAACCGCGAGGGCAGCTACGTGTTGATCGTGGCGAACTGCCCCGGCAGTGCGATGAGCGAAGTCGAGCGCCGCATGCGCGTGACCGACGGCATCCTGCGCTTCCTTGCGGTCCGCATCGACGCCGAGATGAAGAAGGCCGACCGGAAGAAGACCATCCGCGGCAAAAAGGAATCGACAAGGCGCGCGAGCGTCCGCGAGAAGGATCGTGGCTTTGAGGGAGGTGCGCAATGAGCGACATGGAAACCCCTGAATTCAGAGGTCGGGGCGGCGAAGGCCGCAGTGGCCCCGGTGGCGGCGAACGTGGTGCTGGCGGCGAGCGTGGTGAACGCGGCGAGCGCGGCAAGGGTCCGGGCGGCGGCAAGGGCGGATTCTTCCGTCGTCGCAAGACCTGCAAACTTTGCTCTGAGAAGGTCGACTACGTCGACTACAAGAACACCAAGCTTCTCCTCGCGTTCATTCCCGAGCGCGCGAAGATCCTTCCCCGTCGCATGTTCGGTACCTGCGCACCGTGCCAGCGCAAGGTCCGCACCGCCATTCTGCGCGCGCGCCAGATGGCGCTGATTCCGTACTCCACCGAGTAGTCGTCGCCAGAGGCGCGACGCGTTTCCTCTCGACTGCGGTCTGCGAATGATGATTGAAGACGCACCGAAGTTGCCTGGAATCGCACCGTCGCCTGTGCTGACGGCCGTGCTCGCGGGAAGTCTTGCAGCAGTTCTGTTCCTGCTGCCCAGGCTCTCCGCGGGCGCGCCCGTTCTGGCGCTGCCTATGGGCAGCGCCGGCCTCTTTTCCGCCGTGCCGCTGATGTTCGTTCGCCTTTACGGCGGTTTGTTTCACGCGCTTCTCGCAACCGCACAAGCCATCATCCTTCTCTCCGTGATCGATTCACCTGACACCGGTATCGGATTCGCCGTGCTCTTCGGCCTGTGGGCCCTGGTCGCGGGTGAAGTGATGTCGCGTCGCAAGAGCGTGGTCCTTGGATGCGCCGCCGGACTCGTGGTTCTCTCCCTCGAGGCGTCGCTCGCCATGGCCGCCGAAGGAACCGCGGCCATCGAGGAAGCAGTGCGCTCCCCTCAACTTCAGACGTCGTTCGATCAGTGGGCGACTCAGGCCCAGCTCGAACCTCAGGAAGCCAAGGCCACGATCGAAGGCGTGCGGAATGCCATCATTTCGCTTTACCCGTCTCTCTCCATAGTTTCCGCCGCGACCATCGTGGCCCTGAACGCTTTCGCCCTCGGCCGTCTGGTCGGACGACTGAGGGTTCCTTTGTTTCCCACGGGCGAGTTGATGACGCTCCGCTGGCCGCTGGCGCTGGTCGTGGCTTTTGTCGGCTCGGGCGCCATGCTCATGCTTCCCGACATGGAGGTCCTCGGCTGGAACGGTCTCGTCGTGACTCTGTTCCTGTTCCTTCTTCAGGGACTGTCCGTGATGACCTTCGCACTCTCGCGTCTGTTCGCGAGCGAGCTGATGCGCACCCTGCTCGTGGTCGGATCTTTGCTTGGCCCGTGGGCCATCTTTCTCTCTCTCGTCGGTCTCTTCGATCAGTGGTTCGATTTCAGAGGCCGGTTTGTGAGCGCCGAAACACCGGCGCCACCTTCAAGCTCCCTTCAGTAAATTCTCTTTAGAGGTAAACAGCAATGGAAGTCATTCTTCGTGAGGACTGGGAATCACTCGGACGCCGTGGCGATGTCGTCAAGGTGGCCGAGGGCTACGCTCGCAATTTCCTTCTGCCCAAGGGTAAGGCTCTGGCCGTGACCCCGCAGAACAAGGCGCGCATCGAAAAAGAGCGCAAGGACAACGCGATCAAGCTCGCCAAGGAAAAGGCGGTCTTCGAGGAGTTGGGCAAGAAGATCGATGGCATGCGCTTTGTGGTGCCCCGTCGCGTGGCCGACGGCGACAACCTCTACGGCTCCGTCACCTCCAACGACATCGCCGATCTGCTCAAGGCCAAGGGCTTTGAAGTTGAGAAGCGCAAGGTCACCCTGGACGAGCCGATCAAGAAGCTCGGCGAGCACACGGTCAAGGTGCGTCTCCATGCCGAAGTGGAAACCACGATCCGCCTCCTCATCACCAAGGAAGCGTAAGCACACCCTTCCGTTCGAGTCGGGCGCGCGGCCGCTTCCTTCCCTTTAAACGGGGGGACAGCGGCCGTTGCCGTCTCTCGGATGTAAAACCAGCACGACATGGCGACCACGAACTTCCAAAACGGAGCGGCGACTTCAGGCCTGTCGGCCGAGCGCGTATTGCCACACAACGCCGACGCCGAGCGCACAGTCCTGGGCGCGATCCTGGTCGACAACAGCGCTTTCAACTCTGCCGCCGAAGTGCTCACCCGCGACGACTTCTATCGCGATGCGCATCGCCGCATCTTCGAAGCGATGTCAACGCTTGCGGAGAAGAGCGACCCCATCGATCTGGTCACGCTCAAGAACGAGCTGACCCGCACCCAGAGCCTTGATTCCGCGGGCGGTGTTGCGTATCTGGCCGGCCTCGTCGAAGGCGTTCCGCGGCTCGAGAACGTCCTGCCGTGGAGTCGCATCATCCGCGAAGCCGCGGTGTTGCGGAACCTGATCCACGCCTCCTCCAAGATCGCGATGGAGGCGACCGACGCGCAGGACACCGCCGATGCCATTCTCGATCGCGCCGAGCAGGCGATCTTCGCGATTGCGGAGCGGAAGATCCGGGCGGGCCTTGTGCCCGTCAAAGACTTCATCAAGGCGACGTTCGAGCAGATCGAAAAGCTGGCGCTCTCGAAGGATGCGATCACGGGGGTGCCGACCGGTTTCATCGACCTCGATCGGATGACCAGCGGATTCCAAAAGGGCGACCTTCTCATCCTGGCTGCGCGTCCCGCCATGGGCAAGACATCGTTTGCCCTGAATATCGCGCGAACCGCGGCTCAGGCCACCGCTGAGCCGGTGGCGATCTTCTCTCTCGAAATGTCGAAGGAACAGCTGGTCAAGCGCTTGATTTTTGCCGAGGCGCGCATCGAGGCGGGCATGGTCACGCGGGGGCAGTTGCGTGACTCTGACTGGGGAAAGCTCACCACCGCATGGGCCGATCTTCACAAGTTGCCCCTCTTTATCGATGACGCGTCGTTCCTCACACCGCTCGAACTGCGCGCGAAGTGCCGAAGGCTCAAGGCCGAACACGGTCTCGGCATGGTGGTGGTCGACTACTTGCAGCTCATGGGGTCGGGCGGCCGTGTCGAGAATCGGCAACAGGAAATTTCGTCGATCAGTCGCTCGCTAAAGGGTCTCGCGAAGGAACTGGAAGTTCCCGTGCTCGCCCTGTCTCAGTTGTCCCGCGCTCCGGAAGCTCGAACCGATCGTCGTCCGCAGCTCTCCGACCTGCGCGAATCCGGTGCCATCGAACAGGACGCCGACGTCGTAATGTTCATCTACCGCGACTCCGTCTACAACCCGACCGAAGAGAACCGTGGATCGGCCGAACTGATCATCGCCAAGCAGCGGAATGGCCCAACCGACACCGTAAATCTCGTCTTCCTGCGTGAGTTCACGCGCTTCGAGAACAAAGCGCCGGAAGACTACTCATCCGGCTTCAGCGGCGGCGACAGCGGCTACTGACGAGCGCTTGAAGGCGAGTGCTATGACCGACAGCGGGCCTCGACCTTCGCATCATCCCGCCACCGCGTGGGTCGATCTGGGACGCGTCCGCGACAACTTTCGCGAGATCCGAAACTACGCAGGCACGCGGGCGGTGATCCCCGTGATCAAGGCCAACGCCTACGGCCACGGCGCGGTCGAAGTGGCGCGCGCTCTCGAACCCATGGGCGTCACGATGTTTGCGGTGGCGTATGTCGATGAGGGCGTCGTCCTGCGCGACGCGGGAATCAAGGCGCCGATTCTCGTTCTCGCGGGATTCACTCCAGCTCAACTTCAGGACGTTTTGGCGTTCGACCTGACTCCGGTCATCTCAACCCCTGAGCAGATTTCCGTTCTTGAAGCCGTCGAGCCGGAGACACTCAAAGGCCTCTCGGTCCACGTCAAGGTCGACACCGGCATGTCGCGGCTTGGCTTCTCCCTTCGTGAGATCGAGCCAGTGATCCATCGGCTGGAAGATATCGAGGGGGTCGAGATTGAAGGACTCATGACCCATCTCGCGGCGGCCGATGACGATGACGCGGTCACCGAGCGACAGTTCGATGTGTTCGACGAAGCGATTGTGCGACTGCAAACCCTCGGCGTCCGGCCACGCTTGATCCATGCCGCGAACAGCGCGGGGCTCGCGCGCGTGCGGCCGACGCACACCGCGGTGCGTCCCGGACTGCTGCTGTATGGCGTCAAAACGCTCCCGTTGTGCCCCGAGATCGACGTAAGTCCAGCGATGGAACTGCGCGCCCGTGTGGCCCTGATCAAGGACATCGAACCAGGCACCACGGTCAGTTACGGTGGCCATTTCGTGGCGGCTCGTCCGACACGGCTCGCCACGATCAATGCGGGCTACGCGGACGGCGTCCCGCGCACGGCCGCCATGCGACAAAACGGCACCCTGAAATTTGGAGAGCGCTCCGTCCCGGTTGCCGGCACGGTCTGCATGGACCTCACCATGCTGGACGCGACCGATGTTCCAGAGCTGAAGGTTGGGGACGAAGTGACGGTCTTTGGAAACTCTCCATCCGCTTGGGATGTCGCAGGCTGGGCAGGGACGAACGCCTGGGAGATTCTGACCAGCGTCGGCCATCGCGTGCCCCGCAGGTACAAGGATTGATGTTCGCGTCACGCAACGTGCGCAGGGGAGCGGCTTTCATCGTCGCCTTGCTGCTCCAGGCCTGCACCGAAGTGATCGTTCAGGACGGCCGGCCGTCGGCCAGCATCATCGTTCCGAAGGATGCGCCGGTTGAGGTCATCCGCGCGGCCACCGAACTCCAGACCTACGTTCAGCGGACCTCCGGCGCGCAACTGCCGATCCGCACGGAAGGAACGACAGGACCGGAGCGGGTCGATATCCGGCTCGCTGTGGCGCCAGGCGTGGTGAAGGCCGGAGGCGAGGCCGCGCGGCAGATCGTCCATCAGGACGGGTACGCGATCAAGAGCGGCGGACGGGAGATCACCATCATGGGAGGCTCTCCACGCGGCACGCTCTACGGCGTGTACGACTTCATCGAACGAGCACTTGGCGTGCGCTGGTTCATGCCCACGGCTCTGGGTGAGGACGTTCTCTCCGCGAAGACCATCCCGGTCCCGGAACTCAACATCGTGAAGAATCCTGCGTTCGATTCGGTCAGCGGGTTCATGTGGGCGGGCGGGCCGGGTGCTGAAGAGTGGGAACTCCACATGCGGGCGAAGGTCGGCAAGTCGGTCAGCTTCGGTCACAACTGGTACAACATCTATCCCTTCACCAAGGAGAGTTTTGCCAAGGATCCGGAGATGTTCGCGCTGGTCGCGGGTAAGCGCGGGTACAGCACTCAGCTGTGCACGAGCAATCCCAAGGTGATTCAGGTCAGCGTGGACGCCGCGCGCCGGAACTTCAAAGCGAACCCAGAGGCACCACTTTTTTCCATCAGCCCCAACGATGGCAATGGATGGTGCGAGTGCGATCGTTGCAAAGCGATCGACGCGATGTACGGGGTCACGGATGGAACGGTCGCCGATCGCTTCGTTCACTACGCGAATGAAGTCTTCAAGGAACTCGAGAAAACCAATCCCGGCAAGCAGGTTGGCATCTACGCCTATGCCGAACACACGGCTCCGCCTCAAAAGGCGAAACCGCGACCAGGCTACGTCACCGCCCTCACCCACATGCCGTGGGAGTTCTGCCACGTTCACGCGATCGACGATCCGTCGTGTCCGGCAAATCGGAAGTGGCTGGAATACCTCAAGAGCTGGTCGGTGCTGACCAAGCATCTCGGCGTGTACGAGTACTACGGTCACTTCTTCGCGTTCACCCCCTGGCCGATCGTCCATTCCATCCGGCGCGACATTCCTCTGTTTCAGAGGACGGGGGTCGACCGATTCATCAGCGAAACCCAGCAGAACTGGGCCAACCAGGGCATCAACTTCTACGTCGCGGCGAAGCTGGTGGACGATCCAAGCCTCAATGTCGACGCGCTGCTCGATGAATACTTCACGCGCTTTTATGGCCAGGCGAGCGTTCCGATGCGCCGATATTTCGATTTGTGGGAGTCGGCGATGCAAAACACATCGGCCGCGGGCGACCTGGGGTACGCCTGGATCTCGATGTTCACTCCGGCGCTCATCGCGAAGGCGGACACTCTGCTCAAGGAAGCTGAAGCCCTGGCTTTGAAGGACAGCGAAAAAATCCGCACCCGCATAGCCTTTGCGCGTCTCGGCTTCCGGTACACCGAGGCCTACACGAACATGCTGGACGCAGGTGCTCGCAAGGATGTGCGCGCCATTCTCGAGTGGTCGGATGAAGCACAGAAGCGACTCAAGGCCACAGAAGGCTCAGCGCCTCAGGCGTTCTTCGTGTCCATCGCGGTCGACCAGACCCGCTACGTGGCTCAGCTTCTGCTTGGCGGTGTGCCTCTGTGGGTGGCCTTGCGACCACCCGACCCGCATCCGACTCCGGTCGAAACGAAGAAGGACGGCGGCGCTACCACTCCTTAATGGTATTGAAGACGGTGTCGCGCTCCACCGGGCGACGGCCGGCTTCACGAATCAGGCGGCAGAGTTCTTCGACTGAAAGGGACTGAGACGTGGGCGCGCCGGCATCGTGCGCCACCTTCTCTTCGGTGACCGTGCCGTCGAGGTCGTCGGCGCCAAACGACAGTCCGATCTGGGCGACCCGCGGGCCGATCATGATCCAGTAAGACTTGATGTGCGGGATGTTGTCGAGCATCAGGCGCGCGACCGCAATGGCCTTGAGGTCTTCGAAACCGGTGGTCTCGGGCAGCTTGAGCGCGGGCGCTTCCCAAGGCTGGAAAGCGAGCGGGATGAAGGTGACGAAACCATTCGTCTCGTCCTGAAGTTCGCGCAGCTTGATCAGATGATCCACGCGGTCCTCGATCGTCTCGATGTGACCGTAGAGCATGGTGCAGTTGCTGGGGATGCCGAGCTTGTGAGCTTGACGGGCGACCTCGAGCCACTGCTCGCCGTTCGCCTTGCCCTTGATGAGCTTGTTGCGAGTCTCCTTCGCGAAGATCTCGGCGCCGCCACCCGGCATCGAATCCATCCCCGCGTCCTTAAGGGTCTGAAGAATCTCCGGCACCGACTTCTTGTAGAGCTTGGCGAAGAAGAAGATCTCGACTGCGGTAAACGCCTTCACGTGGATATCGGGACGGATCCGCTTGATGCCCTTCAGCATGTCGGTGAAGTACTGGAAGGGCAGGTCGGGATGAAGGCCGCCCACGATGTGGATCTCACGGCAGGCCTTCGGCTGCCTGGCCACGTCCGCGAAGACCTGGTCGAGGGTCATCACGTAGGCGCGCTCCTCGCCCGTCTTCGCCGCGAACGCGCAGAAGTTGCAGGTGGCCGCGCACACGTTCGTGTGATTGATGTGTGTGTTGCAGACGAAGTAGGCGACGTCGCCATGCTTCGCTTCGCGCACGTGGTTCGCCAACCGGCCCAATCCGAGCAGGTCGTTCGTCTTGTAGAGCGCAACCCCATCGTCGAAAGAGAGGCGTTTTCCGGCAAGGACCTTTACGCGTATCGACTCCAAGGAAGAGTCGTTCATGGAGAAGGTTTCGAGAACCGACGGCACGGCCAAGGCTGAGGCGTTCATTGGGCGAGGATTTTATTGGATGATGGCGACTTATGACGTGGCCTGGACGGTTTTGCGGCCTATAATTTTCGACCAAGGCAAAACCCCAGTGTAGAGAACTCTTGAATGAAGAAGCTCTTCTTCTGTTTCATCATCGCGACGGGCCTGGTCGGCCTGCCTGTAAATCCGTCTTTCTTCTCAGGCAGCACCGAATCACAGGCCCAAGCTGCCGTCGCGCCCCACTTCAGCGTCACCCGCGGTGTGATTGAGCGTGGCAAAACCCTCGCCTCCACCCTTTCGAGTTTCGTGGGCGATCGCGAGATCCACGACCTGGTCGAGGCGGCGAAGTCGATGTACGACCTCAAGGATGTGCGTCCCGGCCGGCCGTTCCGCTTGTCCCTGAACGAAGGCGGCAAACTTCGGACCTTCGCCTACTCCATCGACGAACTGCGAACCCTTCGGGTGTCCAAGCGTGGCGATGAGCTTCACTCGGACATAGCGGCGCGGCAGTACGTGACGCGCGTCGAGACCGCCTCTGGCTCCATCAAATCGAGTCTCTTCGAGACCATCGACGCGATGGGCGAACG